>JAQIBH010000016.1 GCA_027859205.1 Bacteroidales bacterium
AGAAAAAATAATTTTTGAGAAAAACTTATTTTCTGGATAATCTTTGTTTTAACATGAAAACACTGGGATACAGCTATGTTTTCACTAATTATTCAAAAACTTTCGGATGCTAGTGATAAGTGTTTATGCTGTTGATGTTTCTAAACATATATTTTTGAAATTGGAGTGAGGGTCTTTTTTTTGAATAAATAAATTCTTAAACTTGCTAATATTAACTATGGAAAAACAACACAATAAAACTACTTTTACTTTTACGATATTAGTTAATTTTCGAGTAATGCAAGAAAGAATTTATGAGTAGAATAAAGTTAAATGTATTGGGAATATCTTATAGTCAAACTCAGACTGGTGCGTATGCACTTGTACTAACGGAAGAAAAAGGTGAACGCCGAATCCCAATTATTATTGGAGGATTCGAAGCTCAGGCAATAGCTATTCAGCTTGAAGGTTTAAAGCCCCCAAGACCTCTTACACACGATTTATTTCTTAATTTCTCAATGTCTTTTGGAATTAATTTGATTGAAGTAAATATATACAGATTAGAGGAAGGTGTATTTTATTCTAAATTAATATGTAATAATGGAGGTAAGGAT
Source organism: Bacteroidales bacterium (assembly GCA_027859205.1). GTDB lineage: Bacteria > Bacteroidota > Bacteroidia > Bacteroidales > UBA12077 > UBA12077. The sequence continues at coordinate 594 of JAQIBH010000016.1, forward strand.
ATCACAATTGATGCACGAACTTCTGACGCAATTGCCTTGGCACTTAGGTTTAAATGCCCCATGTATACTACTGAAGAAATACTACAAAAGTCAGGAATTGTAATTGATATTCATGAAAAGGGGGATAAGAAATTTTCTAAATCTAAAACTATTGAAAGTGAAGATGAAAAAACTTTTCCAACAGCTGATATTAGTAAATAAAAAAAATTAGATATTGATTCATTGGAGGAACTTCTGGCAGAAGCTGTAAAAAATGAAGAATACGAAAAAGCTTCAATGATTCGTGATGAAATAAGGAAAAGAAAAAAATAATTACTTTATTAATAACTTTCCTAAATTTTAAGCTCTTTATAGGCTCATTAATTGTTTTAACAAGGTTTATAAATTTAAATTTGAATTATATTCTCATTTTTTTAAACTCAAATTAATAAAATATAGATGAAAAAAATTATAGTTTATTCAAGTTTGTTTTTCCTACTTTTTATTACATCAACTTATTTTATTGCAAAAGCTAATGATGTTAATGTAACAAATGACACAATTATTGAAAATTATTCGATTGAAGATACATTAGTTGTAAGTTCTGAAAACGGAAATGGTTTAGTGGATGGGAATAGTGTAGTTAATACTGCCCTGGGAGAAGGTTTAAGTTTTATAAATATTTTACGTGGATTGTTAGGAATGCTGGTTCTTATTGGTATTGCATATGTTTTTAGTACTAACAGAAAGGCTATTTCGTGGAAAGTTGTTGGAATAGGATTACTTATTCAAATTTTATTAGCTATTGGGGTTCTACAAGTTCCATTTATTCAGGCTTTCTTTGAGATTATAGGTAAGCTGTTTGTAAAAGTCTTGGATTTCACAAACGAAGGAACAAAATTTTTATTTAAATCATTTGCATCGGGTGAGATTGAATCACCATTATTAAATTTTGCGGTTACAATTTTGCCAACTATAATATTTTTCTCCGCATTAACAAGTGTGCTTTTTTATTTAGGAATAATCCAAAAAATTGTTTGGGGTTTGGCGTGGGCAATGACCAGATTGTTAAAATTATCGGGTGCTGAAAGTTTATCAGTAGCAGGTAATATATTTTTGGGACAAACAGAATCGCCTTTAATGATAAAAGAGTATCTCGACAAAATGAACCGTTCTGAGATTCTTTTAGTTATGGCTGGAGGAATGGCAACCTTGGCTGGAGGTGTGCTGGCGGTATATATAGCTTTTCTGTGTGGTGATGACCCGGTTCAACGTCTGATTTTTGCGAAACATCTTTTGGCGGCTTCAATAATGGCTGCACCCGGAGTAGTTGTTATTTCTAAAATAGTAATTCCTCAAACCGAAAAAATTAGCTCTGATATTGAAATATCGCAAGAGAAAATAGGAAAAAATGTTCTCGATGCAATTTCAAATGGTACTACGCAAGGATTAAAATTGGCTGTTAATGTAGCCTCTATGTTACTTGTGTTTATTGCATTTATTGCAATGTTTAATTATATATTTTTGAAAATAGGCGATTGGACATCCTTAAACGAAGTTATTGCCAGAGTAACTGATGGCCAGTTTAATGAATTATCATTACAATTTATATTAGGATATTTATTTGCTCCTTTAATGTGGTTGTTGGGTGTTGCTACCGAAGATATTACACTTGTTGGACGTATGTTAGGAGAGAAACTTATTATGACAGAGTTTATTGGTTATGTTAGTCTTGCTGAGTTAAAAGCTGCAGGATCATTTGTTTCGCAGAAATCTATTATTATGTCAACTTATATGCTTTGTGGTTTTGCCAATTTTGCTTCCATCGGAATCCAGATTGGTGGAATTGGTTCGTTGGCACCTGGAAAAAGAGTAATGTTATCGCAATTAGGATTAAGAGCTTTACTTGCCGGAACATTAGCTTCCTTAATGTCTGCTACAATTATTGGAATGATTATAGGTTAAAGACATGAGCCATAAAAGTGTTTTATTGATTTGTGTTTTATTTCTTATTTCTTTATTTTCATATAGCCAGGAGAATAGTGATGAAAAGGAGTTCCTAATTACAATAAATACCGAATATGGTAAAATAAAGCTCATTCTATTTGATGATACACCTTTACATAAGGAGAATTTTTTAAATCTGGCAAAAGCGGGTGTTTATGATCATATAATTTTTCATCGTGTCATTAATAATTTTATGATTCAGTCGGGAGATTATACAACACGAAATAAACCAATTAATTATGATCCAAGAGTAATTCAAAGTCCAATAAAAGCAGAGGTATTTCCACACCATTTACATGTTCATGGAGCAATTGGAACTGCAAGAAAAGGAGATGATGTTAATCCGGAACGAAAATCGAATAGTACGCAGTTTTATATAATACAAAATCGCAAAGGAGCTCATCATTTAGATGATAAATATACTGTTTTTGGTCAGGTTATGAGTGGATTTGAAGTGCTTGATTTAATTGCAATGCAACCAACATCTAACAAAGACAGACCATTGAATAATATCAGGATTACTGTTGATATTGATCAGGTTAGTAGGCTTGATATCGAAAAGTTTTATAATTTTACATATAAATAATTTACATATTCTGAAGTGAAACAGTCTATGGCTAAGATAAATTGTGTAACAAACAATTAAATTTAATTTTTGTGATACTATCTTGAACTTGGGAATAAATTTTAAACATATGAAGAAAATTGTTGTATTAGGTGCTGGTTTAGTTGGAAAAGCAATAGCGGTTGATTTATCCAAATCTTTTAATGTTACTACAGTAGATGAAAATCACACTAGTCTGGAGGCATTAAAAAGTTATTCTAATATAAAAACTATATTAACTGATCTTTCTGAAGAGGGTGAAATGCAAAGGGTTGTTAAAGATTTTGATTTGGTAATTGGATGTCTTCCTGGATACATGGGTCATGATACTGTTCAACAATGTATTCTGGCGGGTAAGGATATTATTGATATTTCATTTTTCCGTGAGGATCCGTTCGAATTAGATGAATTAGCAAAAAAACATAATGTAACTGCAATAATTGATGCGGGAGTTGCGCCTGGAATGGGAAACTTGATTCTGGGGTATCATAACGCCAAAATGGATGTATCTAGCTATAAATGTTACGGTGGAGGATTACCTTTTAAACGTGAATGGCCGTTTGAGTATAAAGCAGTTTTTTCACCCATGGATGTGTTAGAAGAGTATATCAGACCTGCAAGATATATGCTTAATGGAGAATTAGTTGTGCGCGAAGCATTGTCTGAAGCTGAGATTGATCATTTTGAACCAATTGGTTCACTTGAAGCATGGAATACTGATGGATTAAGAACATTAATTGAAACCATGAAGATTCCAAATATGATTGAAAAGACTTTACGTTATCCTGGAACAGTAAAATATATTAAGGTATTAAGAGAAACTGGATTTTTCTCTAAAGACCCTGTGTTGGTTAACGGAGAACAAGTTAGACCAATAGACGTAACAACTAAATTACTTTTTCCAGTTTGGGAACTTAAAAAAGACGAAGAAGATTATACCATGTTAAGGGTAATAATAAAAGGGAAGGAAAACGGAGAAGAGAAAAAAGTTACTTATAGTCTTTTTGACAGATATGATAAAGAAACAGAAACTACTTCAATGGCGCGAACTACAGGTTACACTTGTAATGCAATAGCAAATTTATTCATAAACGGAGAAATAAAAAACAAAGGAATATGCCCACCTGAATTTATAAGTGTTAACAAAAGTAATTTCGATTTCATATTACAGTATTTGATTGAAAGAGGTGTTGAGTTTAACATTACACTGGAATAGATTTCGCTAATAAAACAAATTGTCAAAATTCAAATATCAGATAATTACAATATTTAAAGGAGGGTGTTCAAAAAGTAATTATTTGTCATCTTCAACTTGATTGAAGATCTCATAATCGACTCTACTACTGTGAAGTACGAGATTTTCTTTTTCAAGGAAATGACAGTTTTCGCACTTTTTGGACAGCATCTTTGTCGTTTGGTATTTATTTGGAGATTGTTGATTATTTTTTGATCATTGATTTTAATGGTGTCCGAAATGCTCGTTTATTTTTTCTCCAGCGAGGATTTTTGCGGTTAAAAAATTTTCTCTTGGTGGCAAAGGGCAAGTTGCAAAATCTGTAAAAGCACAGGGAGGATTGGTTGCCTTATTAAAATCAATAAAAGTATTTCCGTTCTCATCAGGTTTGTTAACCGATAAAAATCTGCCGGCACCATAGGTTTCTTCAGCGCTGGTTTCATCAGCAAATATTAAGAAAAAACTACTTGTTCCATCTCCTAAAGGCATTAAGGTGTATTTTTCTTCTCCAATTTTAAATTTTAAAAGTCCATAGCATTTTTCATATTTGGTATCACCTAAAACATTGGGTACAGCAATTTCCTTTGGAGTGTCAAATTTTTCGAATTTAGCTTTTACTCTCCATTTTGAATCAATTGGGAACGATGGTATTTCGGTTATTAGATTTATTAGTGGGCTCTCTAAATTTTTTAATCTTATTGCATATCGGTCGCCTCGTTTAATAATGTACCATCTAAAAGATCCCATCCTAAACTGAGTTGTATTATTATCAGCATCAGTATAAATATCATTTTCTTTAAGTAAGGAATCATTAATAAATACCTCAACATCATCATAAATAATTATACTAAGATTTCCTTTATAAAGAATAATAGTTCCAATAAATTCAGGAGTGTTTTCAGGGAAAATAATATTATTGGCTGTGTTGCTACCAAAGGGATTCTGACCGTCTTTTAGCCAATGTAAACCAACTAAATTTAGCCATCCGTTTTCAGATTTCAAACCCTCCAGTCGCTTAACTTGCCATTCTTGAACAGACTTGATATAATCTTCTTCGTTGAACTTTTCGGTATTTGACTGGCATGCAGTTAGATTTATAATTAATATAAATACGATTATCTTAGAAATAAATTTGTACATCAAAATAAATTTTTAAATTTTTAGAAATATAAAAGCTTATTCTATAAATACGAAATAAACTTACAAGAGTTTAATAACTAAAAGTCTTAAATCTTGATTTGAAGTGTTTTTCCAACCGCGCATTTTTTCAGAAGTAACTTTAGTAACATCGGTAGCTTTTAATAAGTAATCTTTTCCTTCAATTGATAAGGTGCCGTATCCTTCAGCTACAAAAAATATTACATTAAACGTATTTTTATGTTCAGCAAGTGCTTCTCCGGGTTTTAATAATAAATGAATAAGTTCAATTTGTTTTTCGGAATGTAAAATATAACCTTCAAGATCGAATGGTACTTTTGGGGAATTGCTTAAGTTTCTAATTGTCATGTTATTTTTTGGCGTTTATGTAGAAATTTTTAGTAGAAGTACTATAAAGTATCCAGGGGATTTGTGTAAATCATTTTCGAACCCACAGTCCGCATTACCAATTTTATTTTGTCTTGTTGATTTTTATTATAACAATGAATTTCACAATTTACACAAACGGGTTTATTTTCTATAAAAGGACATGTAAGTAACCTTTTTTCGGTATAATTTAAAAGTTCCTGGCAATCAGAGCATATTTCAAATCTTTTATGAACATCAAGACAAAAATTAGTAATCATTATTTCAATTATTCTCTTCTCTCTTGCTACTCTTGGATGCATAAATGCTATTTTAATTTATAAAAGCTTTGCCGTACTATTAGGCTTTGGAACCTTTGTAACTAAAACTCTTAAAATTTCATCACTTTTATTATACCAGCAATGTGGAATTTTAGCTGGACTATCAATTAAGGTATCTTTTGTAACTTCTAATTTTTCGTCTCCAATTTCAACTATTCCTGTACCTTCTAATACATAGAAAAAAACATCAACGGGAGTAATATGTTTTTTTAACTGCTCGCCAGGTTGTAATAATAAATGCATTACTAGGGCGTGATCGCTATCATATAATTTTCTGGCATCAATGCCATGAGGATTCTTACTAGTTTCTGTTTCGGTATACTTTATTGTTTTCATGTGAAAAAGTTTTATAAAAACCAGATAAGTTTAAGTACAACCTATCAGGTTTTATTTTGTTCAAATTAATATACTAATCTCTCATTTAAATATGTACTATTAAGCTATTTTAAAAATCGTTTTTTTGATTTATTTGAGTTTACAAATAGCTATTAGCTCCAAGTGTTAAATTAGTTTCCACTAATAGCTAGAAGCTAAAGCTAGATGCTTTTTTATTTTTAGTTCATAAACATTTTAATATCATCATCAACTTTTCCTATACCTGCAATACCAAAAGTATTTACTAATACATCAGCAACATTTGGAGATAAAAATGCAGGTAATGTTGGTCCTAAATGTATGTTTTTAACACCTAAGTATAGTAAAGCCAATAATACAATTACTGCTTTTTGTTCGTACCACGCAATGTTGTATGCAATTGGTAAGTCATTGATATCATTTAGTTCAAATACTTCTTTTAATTTAAGTGCGATAACTGCTAAAGAGTAACTATCATTACATTGTCCAGCATCTAAAACTCTTGGAATTCCACTAATATCACCTAACTCTAATTTGTTATAACGAAATTTAGCACAGCCAGCAGTTAAAATAACTGTATCTTTTGGTAATTTATCAGCAAACTCGGTGTAATAATCTCTACCTTTCATTCTTCCATCACAACCTGCCATTACAAAGAATTTCTTAATTGCTCCAGATTTAACAGCATCAACAATTTTGTCTGCTAATTGCATAACTTGATTGTGAGCAAATCCACCAACAATTTCTCCAGTTTCAATTTCAATAGGAGCTTCACACTTTTTAGCGTGTTCAATAATTTGAGAGAAATCTTTTTGACCGCCCTTTGCTCTATCAGCGATATGTGGAAAACCATCAAATCCTGCAGCGCCAGTTGTATAAACTTTATCGAAATATCCAGAATCCTTTTTAGGTGGAACTAAACAGTTTGTAGTAAATAGTACAGGACCATTGAAACTTTCAAATTCTTCTTTTTGTTTCCACCAAGCATTTCCATAGTTTCCAATAAAGTGCTTGTATTTTTTGAAAGCAGGATAGTAGTTTGCTGGTAACATTTCACTGTGTGTGTAAACATCAACGCCTGTTCCATCAGTTTGCTTAAGAAGCTCTTCCATGTCCTTTAAATCGTGACCACTTATCAAAATTCCAGGTTTGTCGCTAACACCAATATTTACGCTTGTAATTTCAGGATTACCATAAGTTGTTGTGTTTGCTTTATCTAGTAAAGCCATTACATCAACACCGAATTTACCAGTTTCCATTACTAAAGCAATGTTTTCTTCAACAGTTAATTCATCATTTGTAAGTGAAGCAATTGCTTTCTGAACAAATGCATGTAAGCTAGCATCTTCAAATCCTAAGTTAAAAGCATGCTCTTGGTATGCTACTAATCCTTTTAATCCATAAAGTACTAGTGCGCGTAATGAACGAATATCCTCGTTTGGAGCATCAATTTTACCGCTAATTTGTTGTGCTTTTGCTTCAAGCTCATCGAAATTTGTATTTGTCCAAGTTGCGCTTTCATGAGTAATATTACTTATATCAACTCCTTTTTCAATTAATTGATTCTTGATTTTCTCTCTTAATTCTAAAGCTTTTGTAATTTCTTTTACAAATACTTCTTTTGAGAAGTTAGCATTAGTGATTGTTTTAAATAAACTAGTAAAGAAAAAGTTATTTACTTCCTCATCTTCAATGCCATTTTCTCTAGCCACTGTACTATATAAAGAAACTCCTTTTAAAATGTATACGGTTAAATCTTGTAAATGAATTACTTCATCTTTGATTCCACATACACCAACAGCTCCAGTACAACCCGTGCCTTTCGCAGCTTCTTGACATTGATAACAAAACATGCTCATAATTTTGAATAATTTAAAATGAATAATTTTATAAATTGTTATTTGATGATTTTTGATTGAGATGTATCTTTCCCAGTTAGGTGTTGTTACATAAACACCTATTATTTAAAAAAGCAAATTTTTGTGTATCAAATTACAACCAGTCTTCAGATACAATTTCACCGTTAATATCAACGGTTATAGATTTAATTGGGACTTTTCTTGTTGCTTGTTGAGAAGCAATTTGTGCCATTTGCAAAATACCACCACAACAAGGAACAGTCATTTTCATTACTGTAATAGTATTAACCTTCGATTCATCTATTAAGGCAATTAACTTGTCAATATATATTTCTGTATTTGAATCTAATTTCGGACAAGCAATTGCTAATGACCTTCCTTTTAGGACCTTACTATGGAAATTACCCATTGAAAAAGCAACACAATCAGCTGCTAATAATAAATCTGAATTTTGGAAATATCCAGCTGCTGGATTAATTAAATGCATTTGCACTGGCCATTGTGTTAACTCTGATGGAGCATCTCCTACATTTGAGTTTGACGTTTCGGGTTTGTTAATTGTTTGAGCCTGTGATCCAGGACAACCACCGCCACCATGTCCGTGATCATGTTGGTGACTATGTTGATGTTTTGGTTGATCATCGTGACTGCTACAACCACAAGCACTTGGTGCTTCTTCTTGTATTCCATTGTGTACTGCTGACATAACTTCATCTATATTAAAATCAATACTATCTTTATTTTCTTGCATCCAACTAACGCCTTGTTGTAAAAATCCAATTTCTTTATGATCTTTTAAGTGGGTAAGGTGAGCTATAACTGTATTTTTACCTTTGGTTACCATTTCTTTAATAACCATAACCTCATCATATGGTGCAGCTTCGCGTTCAATAATCTCAATTGCTCCTTCAGGGCAATGACCAATACATGCTCCTAAACCATCGCACATTAAATCACTTATTAATCGTGCTTTCCCGTCAATCATTTGCAATGCACCTTCATGACAGTTTGGTATACATTCACTGCAACCAGTACATTTCTCCTCGTCAATTTCTATTATTTCTCTCTTCATAGGTTCTTTTTTATAAATTTTTAATATCTCAAAAGCAATTAAGTAATCGAATACCAAAATAACAAATAGTTTTGCACCTTACCAAATTTTTATGAGTGATTTATATCATGTTCTATAGTATTTAAATAGAATTGATTTGATTAGCAATACAGAGAAATGAGAAAAACAGCACATTTTTCACGTTAAAATATTATACATGACATCAAAAGAAAATCCAGGAAGAATTTAGATTTATAGTTTAATTAGAATCATTGTTGAGGCAGGAGCTAAGGTTGGTCCTAGAACATTTTTAAAGACTCTAGGCTTAATATTTTACCACATCTATATATAATTATCAACCGTTTGATTACTTAAATAAGTTCTAAATTCAAGTGTCATTTGAATAGTAACATTGTTCATAATGCATTTATCAAATGGACATATTTGTTTTTCCATAGGACATTTACTTACCTCAATAGGTCCTTCAATAACTTCATATATTTCAAGGAAAGTAATTTTAGCTGGATCTTTTTTAAGTTTAAAACCTCCACTAGGACCTCGTTGAGATATTAAATACCCCGACTTAACTAAACGCTGCATTATTTTTGCCACATGATGTTTTGAAGTATTAGTCCGCTCAGCAATTTTAATAACATTTAATCCCTCCTTTTCTTGAGCGATTAAAATTATTCCATGTAACGCTATTGAGGCAGCCTCTGAAAGCGAAAATAAACTAGCCATAAAAATTCTATTTTAATAATTTAGGTAATTAAATGCTAAAAATAATTAAATTATTTTTATTAACAGCTAAAACTTTTTTATAATATTGATTTTGTTAGGTTTTATCTGTGGATTGTTATCAAAACAATAATGAAATGTTGAATAGAAAAAGTTTAAAAAGAACAAATTCGGCATTTGTTTTTTTACTTTTACATAGATTTTTTTACGCGAAAACTTTTATATATATGAAGCAATATCTCAACTTACTCGATCATGTAATTAAAACAGGTGTAAAAAAAGAAGATCGCACGGGTACTGGTACAGTTAGCACTTTTGGTTATCAAATGCGATTTAATTTACAAGACGGATTTCCGTTGCTTACTACAAAAAAGCTTCATTTAAAATCGATAATTCATGAATTGCTTTGGTTTTTAAATGGAGATACAAACACAAAGTATTTAAATGATAATAATGTTAAAATTTGGGATGAGTGGGCAGACGAGAATGGTGATTTAGGAAATATTTATGGTTACCAATGGCGATCGTGGCCAGCACCAAAAGGTGAATCTGTTGATCAGATTTCCAAAATTATTGAATCAATTAAAAACAATCCGAATTCGCGACGACACATTGTAAGTGCCTGGAATGTTGGTGATATAAAAAACATGGCATTACCGCCTTGCCATATTCTTTTTCAATTTTATGTTGCCGATGGAAAGCTTTCGTGTCAGCTATATCAGCGAAGTGCAGATATTTTTCTGGGAGTTCCTTTTAACATTGCATCATATGCTATTTTATTAAAAATGATTGCTCAGGCAACTGGCTTAGAAGCATATGAATTTATACATACTTTGGGTGATGCACATATTTATTTAAATCATATTGAGCAAGTAAAATTACAGTTGTCGCGAGAACCAAAATCTTTGCCTAATTTTAATATAAATCCTGATAAGAAAGATATTTTTTCTTTTGAATTTGATGATTTTGCTCTAGAGAACTATGAGTCACATCCACATATCAAAGGTGCTATATCGGTATAATAAACAAGTAAGCCAATAAACTAATAAACAAAATTATGCTGTCGATTATTGTAGCTGTAGCAGAAAATAATGTAATAGGAAGAGATAATGACTTGATTTGGCATTTGCCACGAGATATGAAGCATTTCAAAGAAACAACCACTGGACATCATGTTATCCAAGGTAGAAAGACCTTTGAGTCGTGTGGAAAACCTTTGCCAAATAGGACAAATGTAATTATTACTAGAGATAAGAATTATACTGCTGAGGGTTGTGTAATAGTTCATTCCCTAGAAGATGCAATTGAGGAAGCAAAAAATGATTCTGAAGCATTTATTATTGGTGGCGGGAAAATTTATGAGCAATCCATGTCTTTAGTTGATAGAATATATTTAACTAAAATTCATCACGTATTCGATGGGGATACTTTTTTCCCTGAAATAAATGTGGATGAATGGACTGAAATTGATCGGCGAGATTTTGAACCCGACGAAAAAAATAAATATGCTTTTACAATTTTAACTTTGGACAAGAAGAATGATTAAAACAAAATCTGCCCAGCCGTTGGAGTGGCTAGGCGGATACTAATTAAGCATAAAAAAACAGCCACCATAAAGTGACTGTTTCTTGTTTGTAAACCGCAAGGCGGATTTATATTAAATTAATGATTAAGCTGCTTTTAATCTTTGGACATTTATTTTATTAATTTTTTCTTTTGCTAACTCAAGAGTGATTTTTACTTCTTTTTCGTCTTTTGAAGGCATATCAAACATAACATCTATCATAATTGCTTCGCAAATAGAACGTAATCCTCTAGCGCCTAATTTAAATTCGAGAGCTTTTTCTACAATGTAATCAAATACTTTCTTTTCAAAACTTAGTTTTACGCCATCCATCTCAAAAAGCTTTTCGTATTGCTTAATGATTGCATTTTTAGGTTCTGTAAGAATCCTCTGTAATGCTTCTTTTTTAAGTGGATTTAAGTATGTAAGAACTGGTAATCGACCAATAATTTCAGGAATTAATCCAAAAGATTTTAAATCCTGAGGTGCAATATATTGTAATAGATTATCCACATCAAATTGATCTTTTTCTCTACTTGCTGAATATCCAACAACTTGAGTATTTAGTCGTTGACCAATTTTTCGTTGAATTCCATCAAATGCACCTCCGCAAATAAATAGAATATTTTTTGTGTTAACAGGAATCATTTTTTGGTCTGGATGTTTACGTCCTCCTTGTGGCGGAACGTTAATAATTGATCCCTCTAATAATTTTAATAATCCTTGTTGAACACCTTCACCCGATACATCACGTGTAATTGAAGGATTATCACCTTTACGAGCAATTTTATCGATCTCATCTATAAAAACGATGCCTTTTTCGGCTGCTTCCACATTATAATCGGCAACTTGTAGTAATCTTGTTAAAATACTTTCAATGTCTTCACCAACATAACCGGCTTCTGTTAATACCGTTGCATCAACTATTGTAAATGGAACATGAAGCATTTTTGCTATAGTTCTTGCTAATAGGGTTTTTCCTGTTCCTGTTTCACCAACTAAAACAATATTAGATTTTTCTATCTCAATATCATCATCGTCTTTTTTATTAGTTTGAAGTAATCGTTTGTAATGATTATATACAGCAACAGAAAGATATCTTTTGGCATCTTCTTGACCTATAACGTATTGGTCAAGAAAATCTTTTATTTCAACAGGTTTAAGTAACTCAATCTCATTTACATCAAAATCACCTTTTTTCTGAAGTTCTTCTAAAACAATTCCATGGGCTTGTTCAATACAACGATCACAAATGTGACCCGACATCCCGGCAATTAAAAGATTTGTATCTTTCTTCTCTCTCCCACAAAACGAACACTTATCCATATAAACTATTTAATAATTAATTTGACACAAATTTACGGCATTAATTAGAATAAAAAAACCGCATTATGATTAATGCGGTTTAATTTTATGTTTTCTAAATCTTATTTTTTACTACCGTTTCGAGTTAATATTTCATCGATCATGCCGTAGTCTTTGGCTTCTTGAGCAGTCATCCAATGATCTCGATCGGAATCTTTTTCAATTTTCTTAAAAGAATTTCCAGAATGTTTTGCAAGGATGTCGTATAATTCTTTCTTTAATTTTTGAATTTCACGAGCAGTAATTTCAATGTCAGATGCCTGACCTTGTGCTCCACCCATAGGCTGGTGAATCATTACTCTTGAATGAGTTAATGCTGTGCGTTTACCGGTAGCTCCTGCCGATAATAAAACAGCCCCCATAGATGCAGCCATTCCTGTACAAATTGTTGCAATATCAGGTTTTATATATTGCATTGTATCATAAATGCCTAATCCTGCATGTACACCACCACCTGGAGTATTCATGTATACTTGAATATCTTTTGAAGGATCGGTCGATTCAAGGAAAAGTAATTGAGCTTGAATTATATTAGCAACATAATCGTCTATAGGAACACCCAAAAATAGGATTCTATCCATCATAAGACGGGAGAATACATCCATTTGAGCTACATTTAATTGACGTTCTTCTATAATTGTTGGAGAAATATAATTACTAGAAATTGAAGCGTATTTTTCCAAGGATATACTGCTTATACCAAGATGTTTGGTTGCATATTTTTTAAATTCGTCTTCTGGAATCATAATTTTATAAGATTTAATTTATAGGAGATAAAGTTAATTAAAATTTGAATGATTTTATATCCATTATGAAATAAAAAAAGTCGCATTATTTTAGTATAACGCAACTTTTTTTTATTTGTTTAAAGTATATTCAGATTATTTACTTTTCTTTTGATCTTTTTTCTGCTCTTCTTCCCAAAGTTTTTGAAATTCCTCTACTGTAACTTCTTTTGTGTCAAGTTTTACAGAATTTTTGATGAGATCAACCACTTTATCTTCAAATTTCTTTTCGTAAAGTTTTCTTTTTTCATCATCTTTTTTAAGAATTTCTTTTGCATATTGCTCTAATTGCTCGTCGGGAAGATTTCCTAAGCCATATTGAGCAAATTGCGCTGCAGTAACTTCTTTTGCTGCTGCAAGAACATCACTTTCTTCAACTTTGATTTCATTATCCCTAATGATTTGATCTTTTATTAACTGCCATTTTAAATCATCTTCAAATTTAGGATATTCTTCTTTAATTTGTTCGGCAGTAAATTTTCCTTCATTTACAACAGTTAACCATCGTTGAAGAAATTCAGTTGGCAATTCAGGATTTATCTTTTCAACAAATTTTTGTTTTGCATCAATCATAAATCTATAATCTGTTTCACGAACAAAATTTGATTTAATTTCTTCTGTCATTTTTGCTTTAAACTCTTCGTCAGATTTTATAACATCTTTGCCAAAAGCTTTGTCAAATAATTCTTGATTTATTTCTGCTTTATCGAAACGCTGTACTACTTTAATATCAAATTGGAAATCACCATTAACAATTTTTGCGATTTCTTTGTCGATTTTTAACATAGAAGCAATTTCAGAATCGCTAGGGTAAGCTTTTCGAACATCAAAAACGATATTGTCACCTACTTTTTTACCAGCAAATGTTGCTTTTATGTCAGCATCTTTAATGTACTCAATTGTAATTTTTACATCTTCAGATTTAATGCCGTTTTCAAGAATACCACCTTTATCGTCTAACTGAATAAAGTTCCCTGTTAATAATTCGTTATCAGTTGCTTCCTCAACGTCAAGAAATTGTCCAAATTTACGAGTGTAATTATCTGTATGAGATTCTAATAATTTCTCATTAACTTTAATGTCGTAAAAGGGCACTTTATCTTTTTTCGATAATTTGATTTCAATTTCAGGAGCTAAAGCAACATCAAATTTAAATTCAAATTCAGTTTCCTTATCGAAATCGGCAACTGTTTGATCTTCGTTTGGTAAAGGTTCACCTAAAAGATTTAATTTTTCGTCGCGTATATAATTAGTAAGAGAGTTAGAAATAAGTTTATTTACTTCCTCGATAAGAATTCCTTTGCCGTACATCTTTTGGACTAATCCCATTGGTACTTTACCAGGACGGAAACCATCAATACGAGCTTTTTTGCGGTAATCTTTCATAACATTTTCTACTTTTTCAGCATAATCATCTTTAGAAATGTTAACTTTTAAAACCGCTGTTAAATCATTGTTGTTCTCTTTAACTATGTTCATCACTTATGTGTTAGATATTATTTAAACTTTAAAAACCGCCAAACCACCGATTTTGTTCGATAGTTCAAGCGGTTTGTTTTGTTAAGTGCGGATGAAGGGACTCGAACCCCCACGCCTTGCGGCACTAGATCCTAAGTCTAGCTCGGCTACCAATTACGACACATCCGCAAAAGAGAGTGCAAATATATTACAAATTTTTAGATTTCAAGAAATTTTTTAAAATATTTTGAGATAATTTGTAGTTGATAATCTAAGCTTTAGAGTTTATTATTTGTTAGAATGTATAAAGATCTATTTATGCTATTTAAATCACTAAAAATGACCTAGTTTATTTCTATATAGAAACCCATTTTGTTAGGATGATCAGAAACTAACGCTTCACTCTCAAGTTTTCGAAGCATAAAAAGAGAAATAATATCTCCTCCGGCTGTCCAAGTAAAGAAAATCCCAAATGAAAGATAAAGTCCGTTTCCTAAAAGCGTTCCTATTATTGAAGGAATAATTCCCATTATTATAAGTGGCATTATTCCTCCAAGTACATAATGTTTTACTTTTAGCGGTTCTTTGCAATGACAATAAGGTGTTATGCCATTTATTCCAAATTTTATTGATTTGAAACCTCCTTTCGTAAAAAGAGCCCAGGTAATTCCATGTAATAATTCATGAATTATGATTCCGAAAATTAAGGCATATAGGAAAAATCGCATAAATTCTTTCCTGCCTATTACGAAAGTCTCATAATCCCAAATTAGTATAAATGGAATTAATAAAATTACCGTAATCGGGATAATCATTAAAAGAGAGTAAAAGTTAACTTTCCCAATGCTTAATGTATATTCTTTTATATTTTCAGAATTTAAGTCCATTATAATTGAGATTATTAAAAAGAGGCTGTCCAATTTTTGGATCAGCCTCTTTTCATTTTTATTTTGAAATTAATCATCAATACCTATAGTGCGTAAATCGAAGTTTTTACCTAAATAAACACGACGAACTTGCTCGTCTTCAGAAAGTTCTTTTGCATTTCCTGCTTTAAGGATAGAACCTTCGAAAAGCAAATAAGCCCTATCAGTTATTGATAAAGTTTCGTGAACATTATGATCAGTAATTAAAATTCCAATATTCCTTTCTTTAAGTTTGCCAACAATCTCTTGAATATCTTCTACAGCAATTGGGTCAACACCAGCAAAAGGTTCATCAAGTAAAATGAATTTTGGTTTTATTGCAAGAGCACGAGCAATTTCTGTTCTTCGTCGTTCGCCACCTGAGAGCTGAATTCCAAGACTTTTTCTAATTTTTTCTAATCGAAATTCGCCAATTAAATTTTCTAATCTCTCCCGCTGTTCTTCTTTAGACATCCCGGACATCTCAAGAACAGCTTTTATATTATCCTCAATGCTTAACTTCCTGAAAACAGAAGCTTCCTGAGCTAAATATCCAATCCCTTTTTGTGCTCTTTTGTACACAGGTTCTTTTGTAATATCTTGGTTATCGAGATAAATTTTGCCTGAATTAGGAGTAATTAATCCAACCACCATGTAAAATGTAGTTGTTTTCCCAGCTCCGTTAGGACCGAGTAATCCAACAATTTCTCCTTGCTCAACTTCAACAGAAACTTCTTTTACTACAGTACGAGAACGATATTTCTTTACTAAATTTTCTGTGCGAAGTTTTATCTTTTTTACCTGATCCATGGAACGTGTTTTTTGCAAATGTATATATTTTATTTATAAACTTTCTTAATACAAATGTGTGTAAGAATTCCTTAAAAAACAAATTGAACTAATACTCGCAAACCGAACTTTTCAATATTATCATGATCTAAATATGACATTCGCCACATAGCATCAACTCTAAATATTTTAAAAATATTTTCGATACCTACACTTGTTTCCCAATATGGATCGTTTAACGAATATAGTCCTTCGGGAAAATCCATAATACTTTCATGTCTGCTACTTAAATCACCAATTAAACCTTTAGCTGAAACTACTTCACGCCATTTTAATTTTCGCATAATAGGTATTTTATTTAGGAAAAAACCTTGAAAATGGTGTTCAACATACAAACTAACATATCTATCACTTGCAAATTCGTAATAGTTCATCATATTAAAAGCATATCGATCAAATGCATAAGTTTCATTTCCCTCATGTAGCTTTAATAAAGGATATGGCACAGTTCCAAATAGCTGTCCGGCATCAATAATATATTTAAAATATCCAAGAGGGCTTACAGGTACTTTATGTGCCAGACTCAAATTTAATTTGTAATATTCATAGTTGCTTCCAAATATATTTTTAAATCCAGCAGTAAAATATAAATTTAAAATAGGTGCATCAGTACCAAGATTAATTTTTTCAAATTCGCCCCTTAAATATTTTTCATTTTTAGCATAGCGAATATTTAATGTTGCTTCCGACGTTGTTACATTGTTATAAGAGACTGTGTCTGATACCGTGCTTTTATAAAATGGAATATATTCTGTTGGTTCGATACTCTTATAATTAAATGTTAGTTCATTCGAAAAGCCCTGAAACCACTCTTTTTCAAATGAAGTACTAAAATCTCGAACCATTGTAAGTTTGTAATTTGGATTACGCCTTAGTATTGATGTGAAAATATTATCTTCGGTTAAAGCATTTGGGCTTTGTCCAAGTTGTTGAATGTCGTATTTGTATTGAACTTCAAGAGCACTTCTCGGATTTTTATCAAGCATATAAATAAAACCACCACCATATTTAAATTTATTATCTAGTTCTCCATAGGCAAGGTGAGCATTTATCATTAATTTTGTACTAAAGTTATTACTTGTACGTCCTCCAAAACGAAATCTATTTCCTTCGATTTCATTAAAGCTGAATATTTTATAATATGGTCCAAGTTCGAATAATCCTGCTTCGTAATGATACATTGCAAACATTCCAACAATCTTTTCATAAGTTCTGAAAATTGGTACATGCTTTATGGAATCAACCATTTTGTAAATATCTTTTTCTTTAGGTGTAAGGCTTATTGGTCGATGTATGTCCCAGTATTTTTCGTCATTAATTATTGCATCTTCTTGTACAATTACATTTTCATTTAGATCAGCTACATGATCAGGCATTTCAACATTAAAGTGTATATCCATGTAATTGGTCGTTTTTTTACCAAAGAAACCAGTTGAACGATCACTTAAATTAAAGTCAAAAAATAATTTCTCATTTGTTAAAAACCACAAACTGTCATCAACAGGTGCATATTCATAATCGACTAAAAAATCATTAATATAATTTATGTTTACATCTTTTGACATTCGCATTTGTATTTTAACTATAGCAAATGAAGTATCGTTTACCCAAAAATCTCCCCGGAAAGTTCGTTCTTGTTTTCTTTTTGGGATGAACGATATTTGATAACACCATTTGTTTTCTATATAAGCACTATCAATAAGATAATATTTATAGTAAGTTAATCCAAAATCGGCAATAGGACTAACGAATCCTGGTTCAAAAACTTTTTGAAAGTTCTCGTAGATATTAATTTTTTGATACATTTTACCCGTAAATTGGGATAAACTGGCGTTTTCTATTCCTGAGATTTTCGTAGCTGTAATTATCTCATGCTCAGCAGCTGGATTTTTATTATAATAATAATCTGAAAATGATTCTGTAATAAATAGCGGTAAATATGATTTTCCAGTTATTGCTGACGTGTCGATATAATCAAAGATAAACTGAAAGTCGCTCAGTAATCGTTGGTTCTTAAAATCTTCATCAACATTGTTTACGTCTATTTCAACTTTGTTATAAAGTTTATAAACATATGAATCGAACTTTTTTGGATTATGTTTTTCCTTATTGGTTATTATGTTCCGAAGAATAGGATGAGCTGGGTTTTCGGTTGGAAGAACAACAATTTCTTCTAATTCAAAAATATTAGGTGCTAAGGCAAAATTGACTTCTTGAAATTGATTTTTTTGTATAAATTGAGATTGTAGTTTATAACCTACAAAAGAAACTAAAATAGAATCATAATAATTCCGAGATTCTAGGAAATATTCACCATCAGTATTAGTTATAGTGCCAATTGTTGAGTTTTGAAAAGTAACATTTACAAATGGAAGCACTTCTAATGTGTTGGCATCAATGACTTTGCCTCGCACTTTGGTTATTTGACCAAACGAAATAGTTCCTGTTAAAAGGAATGCAATTATAATAATCCAAAAAGGGAATTTATTTTTCATTATCTATTAAATAAAACAGATAAACTAATTTTTGGGGTTTTTAGTACTTGATTTGTTAACTATTTTCCTGGAAATTATTATGCCTGCTTCATAAAGAATTAATAGTGGGAATGTAACAAGAATAAGGCTAAAAATATCTGGAGGCGTTATTGTTGCTGCTAAAATTAAAATTACAATTATAGAATGACGTCTGTATTTTTTTAAAAACTCAGGAGTAACCAATCCCGCTTTACTTAAGAAATAAATTAATACCGGAAGCTCGAAAGTTAAACCTGCCGCTAGAGTTACAGAAGTAATTGTTCCGATGTAAGATTTTAAATTAATTTGGTTGGCAACTTGTTCGCTAACACTATAAGATCCTAAAAAATGAATTGATAAAGGTGCAATAACAAAATAGCCGAATAATACTCCTATCAAGAAAAGAAAAGAGCTAATGAAAACGGCCCCTCTTGAGTGGGTTGCTTCTTTTTCGTAAAGGGCTGGCTTTAAGAAACGCCAAAATTCCCAAAACACATACGGAAAGCCAACAATTAACCCAACAACAATTGATGTTGTTATGTGCATTGTAAATTGACCGGCCATTTTAATGCTTATAATTTGGAATGTAGTTGTGTTAATACAAAGTTTTGGAATATTCACTGATTGACCTAAAAGACATAGCATCCTATTGGTAAAGAAATCCGAATTTTTGGGTGCAAGAATAATTTTATCAAAAACAATTTCATGGAATATAAATGCAACAATAGCAATAATAATTATCGCAGAAATTGCTCTTAATAAATGCCATCTTAATTCTTCAAGATGTTCAAGAAATGACATGTCGGCTTCTTTTGTAACCATCTTAATTAATTATATCAATTGATAATTGAATTTGTTAAACTATTCCTTCTTTGAAAATATCATGTAAATGTACAATTCCCACATAATTATCTTTATGCAGAACCACAAGCTGAGTAATATTATTATTCTCCATTAAATGAGATGCATTAACGGCAAGTTCATCTTTATCAACTGTTTTTGGATTTACAGACATAATATCTTTAGCGGTTAAGTTCTCAAGCGAATCGTATTTTTGTAACATACGTCTTATATCACCATCAGTTATTATACCTAGCACTGTGTTTTTTTTATCTAAAACAACGGTTGCTCCTAAACGTTTTGAACTTATTTCGATGATTACATTTTTTACATTTTCGTTGGCAAAAACTTTTGGTGCTTTATTGTTTTTATACAAATCGTCAACACGCATGTAAAGCTTTTTACCTAAAGCACCACCAGGATGAAATTTTGCAAAATCGTCGCTTGAAAATCCTCTGTATTCCAGCAAACAAACAGCCAAAGCATCACCAATTACTAATTGGGCAGTAGTACTGTTTGTTGGAGCAAGATTATTAGGGCAAGCTTCATTGTCAACAGTCGATTTTAAAACAAAATCAGATTCTATTCCTAGAAAAGACTCTGTTTCTGAGACCATTCCAATCAGTGTATTTCCTCTGCTTTTAATTAATGGAACTAGAACTTTAATTTCGGGAGTATTACCACTCTTTGAGATACAGATAATAACATCATCTTCCTGAATTATCCCTAAATCACCATGAATAGCATCTGCGGCATGCATGAAAATTGCAGGAGTTCCAGTTGAGTTTAATGTAGCAACTATTTTTTGTGCAATGTTTGCGCTTTTTCCAATTCCTGTAATGATTACTCTTCCTTTACTCTTATATATAACAGTAACAATTTTTTCAAAATCTGAGTCAATATAATCTGCTAATTTTTTAATAGACTCCGCCTCTTGTAAAATAGTGTTTTTTGCTAAATCAGTGATATTCATATGTAAATTGTTTTAAATCCTGATATTTATCAAAAAATTAATAAAAATGTAACATAAGACATATTGGTTTTAAAAATTTATTGTAAATTTATGTACAAATGTATTTATTTTAAAACAAACCGAGTAGGTTTCTTGGGAAACATATATTTGGATTATAGAAAAATGATTAAGAAAGTAAAATGTTTTAATTGTTAAGTATTGATTTTGATCAATTTAGTATTAAAATTTACAGACAGGCATGAGTGTAGGAGCAGATATTTCGTTAAAAGATTCTCTTAAAAAACATTTTGGATTTAATGCATTTAAGGGCAACCAAGAGGTAGTAATTAGGAACGTTCTTGATGGTAATGATTCCTTTGTTTTAATGCCGACAGGTGGAGGTAAGTCCTTGTGTTATCAATTACCATCATTAATAATGGATGGTACCGCAATTGTAATATCTCCTTTGATAGCATTGATGAAAAATCAAGTTGACGCTATGCGCGGGTTTAGTACAGAAGATGGGATAGCTCACTTTCTTAATTCTTCGTTGACTAAAACTCAAATGCAGAAAGTAAAGCAAGATGTTTTAGACGGCAAAACAAAACTACTTTATGTGGCACCAGAATCCTTGACTAAAGAAGAGAATATTACGTTTTTAAAAAGAATAAAAATTTCTTTTTATGCGGTTGATGAGGCTCATTGTATTTCTGAGTGGGGTCATGATTTTAGACCTGAATATAGACGAATCAGACCAATTATAAACAAAATCGGCATTGCTCCATTAATTGCATTAACAGCAACTGCAACACCAAAAGTACAAAGTGATATTCAGAAAAATTTGGATATGATTAATGCGAATGTTTTTAAATCTTCTTTTAATAGGGAAAATTTGTATTACGAAGTTCGGCCTAAGGTTAATGCAGCTAAAGAAATTATTAAGTTTATTAAAAGTAATTCCGGAAAATCGGGAATAATATATTGTTTGAGCAGGAAAAAAGTGGAAGAACTTGCCGAGATATTGCAGGTAAACGAAATAAAAGCGCTAGCTTATCATGCAGGAATGGATGCTATAACACGAAGTACAAATCAGGATAAATTCCTATTAGAGGATGTGGATGTTATTGTTGCGACTATAGCTTTTGGTATGGGTATTGACAAACCCGATGTACGCTTTGTTATCCATTATGATATCCCTAAAAGCTTAGAAGGCTATTATCAGGAAACTGGGAGAGCGGGCCGTGATGGAGGCGAAGGTAAATGTATTTCGTTTTATAGTTATAAAGATATTCAAAAGCTAGAAAAATTTATGCAGGGAAAGCCTTTAGCTGAACAAGAAATTGGAAAGCAATTGTTGTTGGAAACTGTTGCTTATGCTGAAACTGCGGTATGTAGAAGAAAAATTTTACTTCATTATTTTGGTGAAGAATACCATATTGATGATTGTGAGAATTGTGATAATTGTAATCATCCAAAAGAACAATTCGAGGGACAGGATGATGTAGTTTTAGCTTTAAATGCAATTTTAGCGGTAAAAGAAAAATTTAAGTCAGATCATGTTGCTAATGTAATTTCGGGAGTTAAAAACACTTCAATAAAAGCATATAAACATCATGAATTAGGGCTTTTTGGTGACGGTTCTAAAGAAGATCCAAAATACTGGAATGCTGTTATAAGACAAGCACTCGTTTCTGGCTTTATCGATAAAGATATTGAGAATTACGGTTTACTGAGCCTTAACAAAGCAGGTAAGGAATACATTAAAAACCCAATTTCATTTACTCTCACAAAGGATCATGATTATGAAACTATAGACGATGAAATGGATGCTCAATCGGGCGCTGGTAAAACGGGAGCAGTTGATACCGAATTATTTAATATCTTAAAGGATTTAAGAAAAAAAACAGCAAAAGATTTAAACTTACCACCGTTTGTAATTTTTCAAGATCCTTCCATTGAAGACATGGCTATTCAATATCCTATAACATTAGAGGAAATGCAACATATAGCTGGTGTTGGAACAGGCAAGGCCAAAAAATATGGAAAAGAGTTTGTAGAACTTATCGAAAAGTATGTTGATGAAAAGGAAATAATTCGTCCAATGGATATGGTTGTAAAATCTGTAGTGAATAAATCGGGTATGAAGGTTTATATTATTCAAAGTATAGATAGACAAATGCCTTTAACGGATATTGCAGATGCTAAAGGTATAGAAATGAATCAATTGCTTGACGAGATAGAATCAATAGTTCAATCCGGTACAAAAATAAATATTGATTATTATATCAATGATAAAATTGATGAGGATAAGCAGGAAGAAATATTTGAGTATTTTAGGGAAGAGGCAGAAACAGAATCCATTGAGGCTGCTCTTGAAGAACTTGGCGAAGAAGAGTATTCAGAAGAGGAGATAAGGTTAATGAGAATAAAATTCTTCTCGGAATTAGGAAACTAATAAAAACATTGAATTAGATTAAATATTTTATAACTTGCTCGGGATGCAAAATGCATCCTGTTTTTTTAAACTTAAACATTTGAACTTGTGGATACAGTATTAAAAATAAACAATCTAAGTAAAAATTACGGGAATCTTCGGGCTGTTAGTGATATATCTTTTGAGGTAAAAAAAGGAGAAGTATATGGTTTATTGGGACCTAATGGAAGCGGAAAAACAACCACTTTAGCTGTTGTTTTAGGAATTCTAAATGCAAATGGAGGAAGTTATCAATGGTTTGATGAACCATTTACGAAACTTGCTAGGCGTAGAATAGGTTCTTTAATTGAAACTCCGAATTTTTATCCTTATTTAACACTTTGGGAAAATCTTCAAATAGTTGCAAAAATAAAGGATGCACCAGAAAATGATATTAATTATGCCTTAGGTGTTGCAAATCTGTTGAAAAGAAAACACACTAAATTTGGGCAATTGTCTTTAGGAATGAAGCAGCGAATGTCTATAGCATCTGTTCTTGTTGGAAATCCGGAAGTTTTGGTTCTTGACGAGCCAACAAATGGATTAGATCCTGAAGGATTCGCCGAAGTAAGAAATATTATTCAATCACAGGCAAAAGAGGGCAAAACAATTATTATTGCAAGTCATATTCTGGATGAGGTTGAAAAAGTTTGTTCGCATGTTGCCATCTTAAAATCAGGAGAAATAGTCGCAAATGGTAAAGTAGGAGAGTTGTTATCTTCGGAGGAAACGGTATTTATTCAAGCAGAAAAATTAAATGAGCTTGAAGAAATTATTATTAGATCTGGGTTTGCAAATAAAATTTATATGAAAGAGGATGATTTGGTTGTGGTATTAAAACCTGATTTTAAATCAGCAGAATTAAGTAAGTTCTGCTTTGAAAAAGGATTTTCTCTTTCAAAAATTGTGGTTAAAAAACAGAGTTTAGAGGATCAGTTCTTACAATTAGTAAAATAAAATTTCATGTCAATGAGAAAGTTATTTCATATCGAGAAAATAAAAGCATTATCATATCCAGCCTTTAAAACGCTAATGATTATTCATTTTTTGCTTTTCTTTTTAGTCATTTTAATTGTCTCAAGACAGCATATTACAGTGCCTGGATTTTCAATTAAAGGATTGTATCAGTTTCCTAATATTTGGAAATTTTTTCCATGGGTCGCAAGTTGGTTTAATATTTTTTTAACCATTGTATTAATAACCTTAGTTGGGAATGAATTTTCATTCAAGACTTTTAGGCAAAATGTTATTGATGGATTAAGTAGGAATGATCTTGTAAAGGGAAAATTGATTCTGATTTTTACAATAGCCATTTATACTTTTTTAATGGTTTTATTGGCCGTTTTGATTTTTGGATTTTTTAAATCTGATGAGATTTCTCTAAGCAAAATGATTGAGAGTTCTTATTTAATACTCGTCTATTTTATTCAGGCTATTGGATATATGACCCTTGGATTACTTTTTGCGGTTGTCTTAAGGAATAATGCTTTATCTATTATTTTATTTTTATTATACTTTCCAGTTGAAGGGATAGTAAGACTTTTTTTCCCGAAAGCAAGCAGGAGCTTTTTCCCACTTAAGATAATTTCAAATTTGACGCCAAAGCCAGAATTCCTTACAATTGCTTCAGAGAAATCATATACGACAGCCTCAGGAACAAGTTCATTGGATTTTAGCGAAATAGGATTGTTGCCAGAAAATCTTTCTGTTGGCATTACAGTGTTAGTATCTGTAGGTTATATAGGTTTTTTTATTGCATTAATATACGTTTTAATGAATAAACGAAATCTGTAGAAAAAGTTAATTCAGAAGATTTGAATCTTATTTATTGAATTAAAACCTTAATGTTCAGAGATATTATTTTCTTTGATTAGCTCCGTTAATTTAGAGCAAGTTTCATAATCTTCGATTTCCGAATAATGATTTAGTAGTTCATTAAAAAAATCTTTGTCATTAAAAAAAGGATGTTTTTTGTCGAAATCTAGTGCTCCATTTATAGTGAGGTCTAAATAATCTTCTTTTTTAATTTTTGGAATTTGATTATTCAATTTAACTTTTTGAGTTATGTTTTTATCTACTGTTAAACCTTCTGGAAATTTATTTGTATCGTTATAATAATTTTCGATAAATAAGAGAATTTCTTTTTGAAGCAATATCGCATCATTATTTTCTTTTAATAATTCCTTGTTGGAATTGAACATTTTATTTAGTTTTTCGGACCTTCCCTTTGAAACAGGTTCTTTAAGGCACTCTTTAATTTTTTTTCGCTCTTATGCAAAAGATCTAAATTAAATCTAACAGCTTGTTTTAATACATCAATAGAACTCCTTAAATTTCCTACCATGATCTATAATTATTAATTACTTTATGTGTTATAAAACATAAAATCGAAGAAAATGTTTACTCATTTCTAATAATTATTAACTAATGATAAGTAAAAAAATCAATGAGTTGCTTAAAGGAGTTTTATGATTTTGAGTCTAAAGCATCACGTAAACCATTGCCTATTAGTGTAAAAGATAATACCATAATCATAATTGCAATTCCTGGAATAATTGCTAAATAGGCTTTGTCCATAATAATATATCCGTAATGTTCTTTAATCATTGTGCCCCATGATGGTATTGGAGGTTGAACCCCAATTCCCAAAAAACTTAAACCGGCCTCAAGTAGAATTGCTGTTGCAAAATTAGCAGCAGATATTATTATTACCGGACTCATGATATTTGGGAGAATATGGCGAAATATTATTCTAATGTCACCAAACCCTAGAGCTCTTGCAGCTTCAATATATTCTTTTTCACGAATACTTAGGACTTGCCCTCTTACAACCCTTGCCACTTCAACCCACATAGTTAATCCAACAGCAATAAATATTTGCCAGAATCCTTTTCCAATTACCATTGTAATAGCAATAACCATTAGCAAGGTAGGAATTGACCAAATAACATTTATTAGCCACATAATTATATCGTCAACTTTTCCTTTATAAAAACCAGCAAAAGCGCCCAAAGTGACACCTATTACTAAAGAAATAAATACTGAAATTAGTCCAACCGAGAGCGATATACGAGTGCCAATTAATAAACGACTAAACAGATCTCTCCCAAATCGATCAGTTCCGAAAATGAAATACCTCGATATTATATGTTCTGTAGTAATTTTATCTTTTACTTGTTGAAGTGATATTTCCTTGTTAATCCCACTAATATCGGTAAACTGAAATTTATTGTCTGCGAAAAATATTTTTGATCCATATTGAACCTTTGATATAACATTAATTGGATTTATTTCTTTATATATAGGATCTTCGTTCGCAATATCATTAAATTCTTCGAGGATTAATGTATTATTTATGAATTGAAAATTATTAAATGGAATATAAGTGAATTCGTTTACTCTTCCAGAAACCATTCTTTTAAAAACACCGACATTTTCTTTAATTTCATTTTTCTGGATTTTAAGCATTTCGCATTTAAACCCAGGTTTTTTAGTTGATATTTCCAGAATTTGGGTATTTGCAAAACTTGTTTTGTCCGGAGTTATTAAATATCCAAGAACTCCAATAATTAATGCAACAACTATAACAAACAATCCCATTAAGGATAGTTTATTATTCTTAAATCTTTGCCATGCAAGATAATTAAGTGAACCAGTAATCTCTGTTTTAGGTTTTCGGAATATCATATTTAGTCAAAATTATCTTTTTTCTTTAAAATTACGTCCCTTCCAGTTAAAATTTCCTATTAATCCGAAACTTACTGTAAGAATAATGTAAAAAGGATATTTAAACTGCAAAGGGAGAAATAACCAAAGTAATTTTTGCTGATGAAAAAATCGTGAAACAGGAATAAGAATACTTAAATCGAAAATAGATTTTAAGATAAAAATTGTAATAAAAGTGCTAAAAAAGCTAAAGTTGAAAATTGAATATGCAAAACTAAAAACTAAAACTAAATTTGTTAATGTAACAATAATTGCAGTAAATATGATATCAAAATCACGATACATTTTGCTTTTTGATGTCCATCTTAATCTTTGATTAAATAATCCACGAATAGATTTTTCAGCCTTAGTATAAACAATTGCATTTTTCGATTTTATGAATTTAATAGCCTTCTTATATTTCTTTTTAATGTGCAACATAAAAAAAACATCATCGCCCGAAGCATAATTATAATAAAGCTTTGATTCCAAAAATGCAGATTTTTCAAATAAGAGATTTGCACCATTACTCATAATGGCATGATTGATTCCAATAGCACCAGCACCCGATCCAACCAGGCTTAAAAATTCTAGACATTGCAATTGAATTAAAAGTGTTTTCCGATTTTTAAAAGCAACCGGACCAACTAATAATTTAGGTTTAAATTGATCGTAATAATTAACCAGAGTTCTTAACCAATATTTATTCATTGTGCAATCGGCATCGGTTGTTATAATAATTTCTGAACTTGAATTTTTAACTCCAAAAGCGATAGCTTCTTTTTTTCCAGATTTAGATTCAGGCAATCTTAAAAGTTTTATGAAATCAAAATCTTCTGAATATTTATCAATAATTTTAATAGTATTATCTTCAGAATGGTCATCAATTATTATTATTTCAATTTTTTCTTTTGGATAGGTTTGATTTAAAAGTGCTTCTAAAAGATTGGGAATATTTTGCTCTTCATTTCTGCAAGCAACAACTATACTTAGGTGATTTTTACTAATATCAATTTGAGCTATGAATGTTTTTATCTTTAACCAGCCAATAGTGTAACTAAGTATGGTTAAAGCGTATATTCCAATTATTGAATAAGCTATATATTCTGTAACATTCATTATAAACAAAAATACTAAAAATAGGGATGACCTTTGTTAATCGTGCGTATTTTAAGGGCTAAACCAAGTAACACTAAATTAAAATATTTAAAAGATATTGATAATAGGAATCAATTTTTATAACTTAGCTAAAATCGTTTTGCAGCTTATTACTCAATTGTTTTATAAAAAAACATATGTCAGATAATCATTTTGAACTAACAAATCAGGAAAAGAAAAAACTTTTACAAATAGCCAGATCTACCATTAATGAGTATTTAGTTACAGGTAAATCATTAAAAATTGAAAAATCGGAGCTCACTAGTTCTTTGGAAATGGATTGCGGAGCATTTGTCACTTTACATAAAGATAAAGCATTACGCGGTTGTATAGGTCGTTTAGTTACTGATGAATCCTTATATATTATAGTTCAAAAAATGGCTATTGCTGCTGCAACAGAAGATTCAAGATTTTCCGTGGTTGAAAAAGACGAATTGAATAATATCGATTTGGAAATTTCTGTATTAACACCTTTAGAGAAAATTGAATTGATAGATGAAATTGAAATAGGCAGGCATGGAATTTATATTAAAAAGGGATTTTCTTCAGGGACATTTTTACCTCAAGTAGCCGTTGAATCACAATGGACAAAGGAAGAGTTTTTAGGTTATTGTGCAAAGCATAAAGTAGGAATTGGTTGGGATGGATGGAAAGACGCTGACATTTATACTTTTGAAGCAATTGTTTTTAGCGAAGAAGAATCCAAAAATAAATAAAATAACTACGTACGGACTTTCACCAAACCCCGGAATCTTATTGAATTTTAAAAAAATATATTGCAGGCTGAGATTATGCAATTTATTTAAATATCAGCTTTGGAATAATAACTCCTAAAACAAGACCAGAAAAATTTGAATAAAAATCGAAAGGATTAAATGTGCGTCCGGGAATATATGATTGAGCAAATTCGGTTAAGCCCGATAATAAAAGCCCCCCAATTAGAAAATATATAAGATAAATAGACTTTACTTTAAGATAACGATCTGCTTTCCATAGTAAATACAGAATAGCAAGACTGAAATACACAAGAAAGTGAAGAATATAATCTAGTCTATAAGTATGATCTTTAACATCTAAACTTAGTTTTATACTATTAGGAATTAATGTGAAGTATAGAATAATAACTATCCAGAACCAAAAGGCGAGGGCAAATATTTTTTTATTTTTAAAAAGGAATTCCATAATTATCGTACAAAGTATCTAGATATGAGTATCAAGAATATTTTTGTAAAAGTAGACATTAATCATTTATCTTGATACTAATATCTCACATCTAATATCTAAATAGATTTTGATTTTAATCTGAGGCTGTTTAAAACTACCGAAACAGAGCTAAAAGCCATTGCTCCGCCAGCAATCATTGGACTTAACATAAATCCATTTATAGGATAAAGTATTCCTGCAGCTATAGGAATAGCAATAATATTATAAATAAATGCCCAAAAAAGATTTTCTTTAATTGTTCGTACTGTTGCTTTTGAAAGTTTTAATGCTGCTGCTATTTTTTCTAAATCTCCTTTAACCAATGTGATATCTGAGCTTTCAATAGCAATATCGGTTCCATGTCCCATGGCAATTCCAATATCTGCTTGCGATAAGGCAGGAGAATCATTTATTCCATCACCAACCATGGCAACTTTATAACCTTTTTGTTGGAGTTCTTTAATATAATCTAGTTTATCTTTTGGTAAAACTTCAGCTTTAAACTTATCAATGCCTGTTCTATTAGTTATATCTTCGGCGGTTCCCCGATTGTCGCCTGTTAACATGTGAACATGGAGGCCCATCTTATGTAAGTTTTTAATAGCACTAATCGAATTTTCTTTTATTATATCGGCAATAGAAATTAAAGCTACAAGTGAATTATTTTTGGCAACAAAAACTTGTGTTTGTGGTTTATTCCCATATTGATTAAAATATTGTTCTTCTTCTTCAATACCAATATTATTTTCTCTCATTAATTGGTAATTCCCAATTAAATATTCATTCGTATTTATTGTAGCCAAAACTCCTAATCCAGTTTGGCTTTTAAAGTTTAGCACATTAATACTGCTATTTGTTAAATGATTTAAATATTTTACGATAGAACTAGCTAAAGGATGTTCTGATTTTTTCTCAATAGCCCAAACGTCTTCTAAAATCTGATCTTGTTTAATATCGCTTTTTAGCCAAACAAGCTCCATTACCTCAGGTTGGCCTTTGGTTATAGTTCCTGTTTTATCAACAACAACTATATTTATTTTTTTAGCATTTTCAAGTGTTTCGGCATTTTTAATTAAAATTCCGTTTTCGGCTCCTTTACCAATTCCAACCATTAAGGCTGTTGGTGTTGCTAATCCAAGGGCACAAGGACAAGCTATAATTAAAACAGTAACTAATGTAACAAAAGAGTATGTGATTTGTGGCTCAGGACCAAGGAAGTACCAGATTGCTGCACTTATAATTGCTAAAGTTATTACAGTTGGAACAAAAAACGATGCAATTTTATCAGCAAGTTTTTGAACAGGAGCTTTACTTCCTTGGGCATTTTTAACCATTTCAATTATCTGCGATAGCATTGTATCTTTTCCAACTTTCTCTGCAATCATTTTAAAACTACCTGTACTATTTATTGTAGCTCCAATTACTATGTCATTCTCGTTTTTCTCCACAGGAATAGCTTCTCCTGTAATCATACTCTCGTCAACAAAGGAGTTTCCTTCAATGATTTTACCGTCAATTGGGATTCTTTCTCCTGGTCGAATAATTAATATATCTCCTACAATTACATCATCAATGGAGATTTCTTGTTCTACATTGTTTCTAATTACATGGGCTGTTTTCACTTTTAAGCCCAATAGTTTTTTAATGGAAGTTGAAGTTTTTGATTTAGCCTTTTCTTCAAGATATCGCCCAAGTAGAATCAGTGCGATAATGATTACTGCTGCTTCGAAATAAACGTGTGGTTTAATTCCTTTTGAAATAAGAAAATCTGGGAAAATAGTATTGAAAGTACTAAATATAAATGCTGTCCCCGTACTTAAAGCTACCAATGTATCCATATTAACGGATTTATTTTTTGCTTGCTTAAAAGCGATAACAAAAAAATCACGTCCAAACCACGCTAATATTGGAATTGTTATAAATAACAGAATCCAATTTGCATAGGGGAGATTTGTGAAAAACATGGATATTGTAAAAACAGGCGACGCTAAAAGAATAGAATACGCAGCTTTTTCTTTAGCTCTTTTCAAATGAGCTTTTTCTTTAGCTTCAATTTCTTCAATATTATTTACAGATTGATTAATAATCAATTTATATCCTATGCTATCTACTGCATTTTTTAAATCTTGAGAGGAAACATATTTTTCATCAAATTCAACTAATACACTCGCCGAGGCAAAGTTCACATTCGCTGATTTTACACCCCAAACTGACGACAACATTGATTCTACACTTTGTGCACAGACAGCACAACTCATTTCTTCAACCGGATATGTTTCTTTTATTAAACTCATTTTTAATATTATGTTTTATAAGTTTTCAATTTCATATCCTGCTTTTGTAACAGCATCCATAACATTATTTGCAATTTCTTCTGTATTGGGGTCATCGAGATCAACTTCTAATGTTTTTTCTTGAACATCAAGAAAAACTCGCCATGTTTTGATTCCGTTTATTGTATCCATATTTGGTTTAATAGTAGTAACACAGCCATTACATTTAAGGCTGGTTTTAAATCTTAATGTTTGCATGTTTATAATGATTTTATAACTCTTTCGAGTTTGGTTTTTATTTCTCCCGCAATATCTACTAATGCAGGGTTGTTAACAGCTTGCATTGATGCTTGCGGATCAACAGCCGAAACATCAATCTTACCGTCTATGGTTTCTTGTACAACAATGTTACAAGGTAACATTAATCCAATATAAGGTTCGTTTGATAATGCTTTGTATGCATTTGGAGGATTACATGCACCAAGTATTTTATATTTTCTAAAATCGACATTGATCTTCTTTTTTAATGTTTCTTGAACATCAATTTCAGTTAATACACCAAAACCTTCTGATTTTAATTTTTCGGTAACTTGTGTAATTGCAGAATCAAAGTCGGTAGATATAATTTTATTAATGTAATATGACATTACAACCTCCATTTACTATATAAAAAAATCGGCTCCGGAAGCGTCAAAGAAAATGATTATGAGAAAAATTACCTTGTTATTAACCCAGCTTCCGAAACCGACTTATATTATAACACCAAAGATATAAAATTGTTCAGTGTGATTAAATATTTTTAACAATTATCATTGCAACAACATTCAATTTTATTTTGTTTTGCTTTCCCGAAAGCTTCTTTGCCTTCCTTAAAAGCAAACCCAGCAATTAATAATGATCCTATTATATCAATGTACCCTATTTCAAATATTTCATATAATCCACTTGAAACTAATAAAACAACTGATAAATATAAACAAGATTTAGTACAATTAGCATCAGCAATTATAGCATCTGAGTTTAATTTTTTCCCAACTGTTAATTTATATCGCATTAAAGAAAACATAGTGAGAATTGAAATTCCTGCTATTATTAATCCAGGAATAGTTGTTTCTGGTTTATTTTTTCCAATAATAGTAATTATAGCCCCAACTATAATACCGGCAGTTAAAATATAAAAACCAGTACCAGTAATTCTTAATGCCTGTCGTTCAAATTTATCCCTTTTCTCAATTTTGGAACTTTTCATTCTGAAAACCATGTGAGCAATTCCAATACCAGAAATTACTTCAACAAAGCTATCAGTCCCAAAACCAAGAAGTGACAATGTTTCATCCTCTATTCCAAAATATACTGATATAATTCCTTCAATAACATTATAAAATATTGTTATAAAGCTTAAAATTAAAGCTGTATTTAGGAGCTTCTGGTTATCCATAACAGAATAAGAGATGTGATTATCTTCAATTGTTCAAATGTAATTATTTGTTTTTATAAAAGACGCTTTTCTTAGGAAAAATACAGAACCAATGATTGAAGGAATAGCTAAATTAATAAACCACAGGAACATAGTTGACAAAACTATTCCTAAAATATTTATTGAAAACATTCCAATAAAGAAAATAGCTAGAGAACCTCTGATTCCGAGCTCTACAAGAGTAGTTGTTGGAATGACCGTAGCAAATAAATAAATAAGACTAATAGAAATATAAGCTTGAATTATAGTTATATTAATATCAAAGAATATAAGTAAAAGATAAAATTGACTGGAAAAAACGAAATAACGAGCAAAACTTAATAGTAAAACCTTAAGTAATGAGCCAGGTTTTGTTTTCGAAAGGTATTCAAGTTGATTTTTACGCGTTTTGAAAAAAGGAATTCTTAGAAGCAATTGCTTTATTAATATTATATTAAAATACAGCCAAATTAAAATCAATAAAATAAGTGATAGACAGAAACCTGTAATTTTATTAAATATTGGGTTAATAATTGTTTTATCGGGGAATAAAAAAAGGAACAAAATGAATCCTAAAATCCCGGTGCTTATAGTTGTTAGGAATTGGGAAAAGCTTCCAATTCCGGTAGCTAATACTCCAAAAGTTCGTTTTCCTTTATCAATAAAAAGCACTCTGCCGCCAATGTCTCCAATTCTGTTTGGTGTAAATATGCCTAATGTTATTCCAGAAAGAACAGCTTTAAAAGCCGCATTAAATTTAAGATGCTGGATTTTATTGATTAAAATTTTCCATTTGAAAGTTTCAATACTCCAGTTAAAAATCATTAATAAAAATACTAACAGTAATATTAGTAAATCGCAGAAAGAATAATTTTGTGCAGAAAGTTTTATCTGGCTTATTTCTTCGAATTGCCACACCTTATATATTACGAAACCATAAGATAGTAATATTAAAAAAATACTGACAATTATTTTTATTGATTTGCTCTTCATGTAAATATTAGTACAATTAGGTCAAAGATATAAGAAGAATCTCAATTGTTTGAAAATGATTTAAGTTTTTCGATCTTTGCAGCAATTTAGGTTAAGTTCGGTGTAAGTGTTTATAGATTTGAGTTCCGTATTTTAAACTAATTTTAAACCTCCTAATTAATTGTTTATCATGAGCTATGTACGAGCCAAAAAAAGTTTAGGTCAGCATTTTTTAAAAGATCAAAATATTGCCCAAAAAATTGTTGATACAATTGATGGTTTCTCTCAAAAAACTGTTTTGGAGATTGGCCCTGGCACAGGCGTATTAACAGCCCTTTTATCAAAAAAAGAAGATATAAATTTGTACGCTATTGAAATAGACACGGAGGCCTACGAGTATTTGCAGAAAGCTTATCCGGAATTAGGGGGTAAACTTATTTTAAAAAATATTTTGAAATTCGATTTAAAGGAGATTTTTAGTGATCCAATGACTATTATTGGAAATTTCCCATACAATATTTCCAGTCAAATATTTTTTAAAGTACTCGAGAATCGTGATTTAGTTATAGATGTTGTTTGTATGATCCAAAAAGAAGTAGCTGAAAGGATTAATGCCTCGCATGGTAATAAAACCTACGGAATACTAAGCGTTTTTTTACAGGCTTTTTATGATATTAATTATTTATTTACAGTTGGACCTAAAGTTTTTGATCCTCCACCAAAAGTTAATTCAGCGGTTATTCATTTAAAAAGGAATAATAGAAAAAACCTAAATTGTAACGAAGATTTGTTTTTTAAGATTGTAAAACAAGGTTTTAATCAACGTAGAAAGACCTTGCGAAACTCTTTAAAAAGTATTTTGTTAAATTTACCGGCAGATTCTGATAATGAAATTTTTAGTCAGCGACCAGAGCAATTGAATGTCGAAGAATTTATTTATCTTACAAATCTCATTGATCCTAATGTAAAGTAATATTATAATTCAAAAATCTCGTCCTATGCAATTCGAATTAACTAAAGAATATATTGATCAAATTAAAGATCATATAGAAAAAAGCAATGAGGTTGAAGCTTTTAAAATGGTGAAAGATCTTCATCCAGCAGATATAGCTGAAATTTACGATGTACTTAATGTTGATGAAGCACGATTTATTCATGTAATGCTTGATCCTGAGGATGCTGCCGATGTTCTGGTAGAACTGGAAGAAGATGATCGCGAGAGGTTTCTTAAAGTTTTGCCCAATGAAGTAATTGCAAAATATATTAATAAATTAGATTCTGATGACGCTGCCGATGTTATTGGAGAATTTTCTGAAGAAAGACAGGAAGAGGTATTATCGCATATTGAGGATTTAGAACAAGCCGGCGACATTGTTGACCTTTTAAATTACGATGAGCATACGGCTGGTGGATTAATGGCCAAGGAATTAATTACAGTTAACGAAAACTGGAATATAATGACTTGCCTTAAAGAAATGCGTAAACAGGCAGAAGATTT
Source organism: Bacteroidales bacterium (assembly GCA_027859205.1). GTDB lineage: Bacteria > Bacteroidota > Bacteroidia > Bacteroidales > UBA12077 > UBA12077. The sequence goes on from JAQIBH010000016.1 coordinate 36,233, forward strand.
AGACGAAATTTACTACGTGTATGTTATCGATGACAATGAAGTATTAAAAGGAACCTTATCATTAAAAAAATTATTACTTACAGCATCGAATAGGAAAATAATTAATATCATTAATACTGATGTAATTTCTGTAAAAACAGATACTCCTTCAGAAGATGTAGCAAACATAATGGATAAATATGATCTTGTAGCACTTCCGGTAGTGGATACTTTATACAGGTTGGTTGGTCGAATTACTATCGATGATGTTGTGGATGTTATTCGTGAAGAGGCGGAACGTGATTATCAGTTGGTTTCGGGTATTACGCAGGATGTTGAATCTACTGATAGTGCGTGGGTACTAACACGAGCACGAATTCCATGGTTGTTTATTGGTTTGTTTGGTGGAGTTATTGCAGCATTGGTAATGGGTGTTTACGAAGTTGATTTAGGTATTAATCCTAAAATGGCATTTTTCATTCCTTTAATTGCTGCGATGGGCGGGAATGTAGGAGTACAATCATCTTCAATTATAGTGCAAGCATTGGCAAGTAATTCTATGGGATTTGAAGGAATTGGCAGAAAATTATTAAAAGAACTGGGCGTAGCTACAATAAATGGTGTTGTATTATCAACTGTTATATTCGCATATAATTTCTTTTTCACTGATTCTTTTGCTTTAACAATGACTGTTAGCGCAGCTTTATTCTCTGTAATAATATTCGCTTCTATGTTTGGAACCTTTGTTCCAATGATTTTGGATAGAATGGAAATTGATCCTGCATTGGCAACAGGACCATTTATCACAACAGTTAACGATATTATGGGATTATTTATTTATTTGATGATTGGACGAGCTTTTTTTGTTCTTTTTTAAAATATTTTCCAATAATAAAGTAATAAGTAAGCTATAGGTACTATTATTCCTAGTCCTGTTAACCAAGCACCTCGACGTTTAATGCCGTTTTTACCTTTTAAAATGAATAATCCTGAAAAAGCTAATACCAGAAGTGAAATAGCATAAATATCGGAAATTGCTGTCCACCATTTCTGAGGATTATAATGTAAGTAGTTAGATAAATGCAATATAGGGCGTCGTTTTGAAGTTTCTAAATTTCCTTGTCCTGTTTCTAAATCCACGTATAAATTTCCATCTTTAAGAAACACTTTAAGTGTAATTTTATCGGGAAAGTAATGATTTTTGTATTTTTCAGATGGTGTATATTCTTCAATTAACGCAATTACATTTTTTCGGTTTAAATCCTTTTTATTTAGCTGTTTTGGATTAATTGTAATTTCAGAATGTTTTACAATATAACTTGGATTCCAATCATCAATATGGTTTAAAGCGATTCCCGATAAGCCATAAATTAAGGTTAGGAAAAAGAAAATATAACCTAAATCGCGATGGATATTTCTATTAAGTTTTCGAAGGTTCATTTTTTGACTAATATAAAAGATGTCCGAGAGTTTTGAAAATCCTCGGACAAAACAAATAAATATATTTTAAGGAATAAGATTTAGCGAGAATGACCTTCGCCTTCAGCGTGTTCATGATCGTGATCGTCATCGTGGCCTTCTTCTTTGGTAGGCATATTCTCTTCGCTTTCGTCTTGTTCGTGTTCGTATTCTTTAACTTCAAACTTAACAGCTTCAATCCAATATTGAGAATAATATCCATTTTCCGATTCAGAAATCTGAGTTCTCATTGCTTCAATTTGAGCTTTTTGTTCATTTTCTGCATCTTCATCATGAGTTCCTGCTGAATGATCATGCATTGCCTCAGCTTTAGCAACTTCGTTGCCTTCTTTTTCAAGACTTACAACATAATCTTCGTTAATACGTAATTCTTTTACCATACCAGTTACTATAACAAAGCTTCCTTCTAGTTCTTTTTCAAATACTCCAATTTTTTCATTTGGTGTAATTTTAATAGCTACATCTGGATCTTCGCCCATTATAAACATTCTTTTTCCACCATGCGAACAAACATGATTTACAATTCCTTCAATAACAATATTTTTGTCAACGTAACTCTGTAAGTCTGCCATTACTTGATCGACAGTAATCGTGGTAATTTCTTTATCACAACAAGCTTCCTTTTTTTCTGTTTTACTTGCACATGAAAACATGATAACGGATACAACAAGGATCCCCAATACTCTCTTAATCATAATATTTAAGGTTTAATGTTAATAATTGATTTTTGATTTGTAAAGATAAAAAGAACTTTAAGAATCTAATGATTAAGAATTATTTTAACATGACTATAACATTCTTAATTATTGGCAGTAAATGTAAAAAATCTAAAAGGTTGAATTGATCGCTTCAACAGGGTTTAATTTTGCTGCTTTGTTTGAAGGGAAAATACCTGCAATAATTCCAATGCAAATAGATAAGAATAAACCAAGGATTATATTTCCAAGACTTAAAGATATTTCTAACTCAATTTTGTTTGAAGCAATGAAACTCCCTATGTAAATTAATATTAAACCTATAATTCCACCGATTAAGGATAAAATTACAGCTTCAAACAAGAATTGAAATAATATGAATTTTCGTTTGGCACCTAATGATTTTTGGATTCCGATCAAGTTGGTTCTTTCTTTAACCGAAACAAACATAATATTAGCTATTCCAAAACCGCCAACTAATATTGAAAATCCACCTATAAACCAGCCTGCAATGTTGATGACAGCAAATATGCTGTTTAAAGCTGAGTTTAAAATACTCGATTGATTTAACGCAAAATTATCTTTCTGTTTTGGATTTAAGGTTCTAGCCGATCTTATTATACTTCTTAATTCATCTTTTAATTCGCTAATATTTGTATTAGACTTTGCTTTAACCATTATCATAGGATTTGCATTTTCACTTTTAATATCCATTAATGATTTGGCATATATAACAGGAAGTATAATCATTTCATCTAAGCTGCCTCCACTATTAAGTATATCTTTGCCTTCTTTAGCAATTAAACCTACAATGGTAATTTTTCTGCCTTGAATTTTTATTTGTTTTCCTATAGGATTTATTTCCTGAAATAAATCATTTGCAAGTTGATGACCTATTAAGCAAATATTTTTTCCTGCATTTGATTCAAAAGGAGTAAAATAACGTCCCTCTTCTAATTCGAAGCTTCTAATTTTTTCAAACTCGTGTGAATTAGCCCAAATAATCGTATTTTCTGAAGTATTGTTGTTATATTTTACATTACGTATTGTCGATACAGCAAAATTTACAATTTCTGCTTTCTCTGATCGCTTTTTGATGAGTTCATATTCATTAATTTTTGGAACCGGACGCTTTAAATACTCCCACCATTCAAACTCTTCACCAGGAGGAGGTGCCCAAGGCCATTTTTGAACATAAATTATATCATCACCTAATGATGATAAACTATTTCGGATGGTGTTTTCTAAAGAATCAAGAACTGTAAAAACAGAAATAATTGCAAAAATTCCAATTGTAATTCCAAGTAATGTAAGCAGAGTTCTTAGTCTATTTACTTTCAGTGCATTAATCGCAAATAGAAAACTTTCCTTTATGATATTTAAAAATAGCATATATATCTAAATAATAATTTTAAAACATTTTTAGCAAATATACGATTTGTGATTTTTTATTTGATGTATTATTTATATTTTCGAACAATAATTAGAATAATGTATTAAGCATGGATTTACACACATTTTAAAGTCCTAAGATTCTAATATTAATGATTATTTTGATTATTTTTGTCGGACTTTAACAAGAATATGTAAATGAGCAATTTAAAGCAAATCAAATCGGCACTAATTTCGGTTTTTGACAAAACTAATTTAGAACCGATTATAGAAAAGCTAAACAATTTAGGAATACAAATTTATTCTACTGGTGGAACAAAACAGTTTATTGAAAAATTCGGCGTTAATGTTTTTGCAGTTGAAGATTTAACTGATTATCCATCTATTCTGGGAGGTAGGGTTAAAACTTTACACCCAAAAGTATTTGGCGGAATATTGGCTCGAAGGGATAATGTGTCTGATAAAGAACAACTCGGACAATACCAAATTCCTGAAATTGATTTAGTAATTGTTGATTTGTATCCCTTTGAAGACACCGTTGCTTCGGTTGCAGCAGAGCAAGATATAATTGAAAAAATTGATATCGGTGGGATCTCGTTAATTCGTGCTACTGCAAAGAATTTTAAAGATACTTTGATTGTTTCTTCAAAAAATCAATATTCTGATTTACTTGAAATTCTTGAGGCAAACGAAGGAAAAACTTCGATAGAAGAACGTAAAAGCTTTGCCCTAGAAGCATTTAATGTTTCTTCGCATTATGATACTGCAATATTTAATTACTTTAACAACGAAAAACAAAGCCAAGTTTTTAAACAAAGTGTAATTTCGGGAACAGAATTACGTTATGGAGAAAATCCTCATCAAAAAGGAGTTTTCTTTGGGAAAATAGCTGATGTATTTGATCAATTGCATGGCAAACAGATATCATATAATAATTTGTTAGATATTGAGGCTGCAGTTCAGTTAATTGCTGAATTTAATGAAACTACATTTGCAGTTTTAAAGCATAATAATGCATGTGGAATTGCATCACGTGGTAAATTAGTTGATGCATGGAATGATGCTTTAGCTGGAGATCCCGTTTCAGCATTTGGTGGTATTTTAATATCCAATAAGGAAGTGGATTTAAAATCAGCAATTGAGATCGATAAAATATTCTATGAAGTAATAATTGCACCATCATATAATTATGATGCATTAGAGCTATTAAAGAAAAAGAAAAACAGGATTATATTGATCCAGAAAATGTTTGAATTTCCAGACAAGCAATATAGATCGATGTTGAATGGAGCTTTGGTTCAAGATAGAGATTTAAAAATGGAAGTGGTAGCTGATTTAAAAACTGCAACTAATAAAACTCCATCGAAAGAAGAAATTGAGGATTTATTGTTTGCTAATAAATTGGTGAAACATTCAAAATCAAATACAATAGTTTTAGCTAAAAACAAACAACTTTGTGCAAGTGGAGTTGGTCAAACATCCAGAGTTGATGCACTTAAACAAGCCATCACAAAAGCTAATAATTTTAGATTTAATTTAAAAGGTGCAATTATGGCATCGGATGCTTTTTTCCCTTTTGCTGATTCTGTGCAAATAGCTAGTGAAGCTGGAATAGCATCTGTTATTCAGCCAGGCGGATCTGTAAAGGATCAAGAATCGATAGATTATTGTAACAAAAGCGGAATGACAATGGTATTTACAGGAACACGACATTTTAAACATTAATAAACAAGAGAATAACTTAATAATATATCATTATATATGGGATTTTTTTCATTTTTTACGCAGGAATTAGCAATTGACTTAGGAACGGCTAATACTATTATTATTCATAACGATAAAATTGTTGTTGATGAGCCTTCAATTGTTGCTGTAGAGCACGCAACCGGCAAGCTCATTGCAATTGGTAAAAAAGCTCGCCAAATGCATGGTAAAACACATACAAATATTCGTACAATACGACCTTTAAAAGATGGTGTAATTGCTGACTTTAATGCTGCTGAACTAATGATTCGCGGAATGATTAAAATGATTGATCAAAAACCTCGATTATTTGCTCCCTCATTAAAAATGGTGGTTTGCATTCCTTCAGGAAGTACTGAGGTTGAAATGCGCGCCGTACGTGATTCATCTGAACATGCTGGTGGCAGGGATGTATATATGATATATGAGCCAATGGCTGCGGCAATTGGAATGGGAATTGATGTTGAAGAACCAAAGGGAAGTATGGTTGTTGATATTGGAGGAGGAACAACTGAAGTAGCAGTTATAGCACTAGGTGGTATAGTTAGTAATAAATCAATTAGGATAGCGGGAGATGCTTTTACCGCAGATATACAAGCATATATGCGACATCAACATAATATAAAAATTGGAGAAAGAACAGCCGAAGAGATAAAAATAAATGTTGGATCTTGTCTAGCCGAATTAGAAAATCCTCCCGAAGATTACGTAGTTAGAGGTCCTAATTTAATGACTGCAATGCCGGTTGAGATTCCTGTTTCATATCAGGAAATTGCACACTGTCTTGATAAATCTATATCAAAAGTTGAAACAGCTATACTTGGAGTTCTTGAACAAACTCCACCGGAATTATACGCCGATGTAGTTAATGATGGAATTCACTTAGCAGGAGGTGGCGCATTAATGCGTGGATTAGATAAGAGATTGACTGATAAAATAGGCATTAAATTTCATGTTGCAGAAGATCCTTTACATGCTGTTGCGCGTGGAACTGGAATATCACTGAAAAATGCTGATAAATTTACATTCTTAATGAGATAATTAATTCTTTAAGTGGCGAATAGAATATGAGGAGTTTACTCAATTTTTTATTACGAATACATTTTTTACTTCTATTCATATTACTTGAAATATTTTCTTTTTCATTACTCGTTAATAAGAATAATTTCCATAAAGCTAAGGTTGTAAATTTCTCAAGACAGTTTGCAGGGAATTTTTATACTAAAACGGCAAAGCTGAAACAGTATTTATCTCTAACCGAAGAAAATCAGCGCCTAACCGAGGAAAACAATCGATTATTAAATATTATTGAATCAACGTATAAGTCGGATGAGATTTTTTTCCGGTCTGTAAATGATACAATTTTAAATCAACGATACCGATATACATCAGCTAGAATAATTAACAATTCAATAAATAAAAAGTATAACTTTCTTACATTAAGCAAAGGGAGTGAACAAGGAATTGCTCCAGAAATGGCCGTAGTCTCAGAAGGGGATATTGTTGGTGTTGTAAAAGGAGTTTCAAATAATTATTCTACGGTAATCTCACTATTAAATTTAGATTTAAAAATAAGCTCTAAAATTAAAAAAAACGGATATTATGGTTCTTTATCCTGGAATGGGAAAGGATATAAATCTGCTATTTTAAGCGAAATTCCATTGCACGCCGATATTCAGGTTGGTGATACGGTTATGACAAGTGGTTTTTCTTCTATTTTTCCCGAAGGAATTCTTATTGGATATATAAGTAATTTTAAAGAAAAAGGAGGTAGTTTCTATGAAATAAAAGTAAATTTAAGTACTGATTTTAAGAGTTTAGATAATGTTAGTGTTGTTGGGAATTTAATCCAAAATGAAAAATTAGAGTTGGAAAAAGAAACTGAAAAAAATGATTAAATTATTTCCAAGATATTTGATGAGCTTTATTTTACTTGTTTTTTTGCAAGTCTTTATCTTAAATAATATCCAGTTTAGTGGGTATATTAATCCATATATTTATATCCTTTTTATAATAGCCTTACCATTTGAAACTCCTAAATGGGCATTATTGATTCTTGCATTTATTTTAGGTTTAACAATTGATCTTTTTTCAAGTACTATTGGAATGCATTGTTCGGCAACCGTTTTTATTGCATTTATGCGACCGTATATATTAAAAGTAATATCACCCAGAGATGGATATGAATCGGAAACTTTACCTCAACTAAAATATTACGGAGTAAATTGGTTTATTAAATATTCAACTGTATTAATATTTGCACATCATTTTGTTTTATTTTATATTGAAGTATTTAGGTTTTCAAACTTTTTTACCACATTTGTAAGAGTTGTTTTAAGTTCAATATTTACAATTATTTTAGTATTAATAAGCCAGTATTTTTACGGAAAAGAAGTAAGAAGATAAAAGCTGAGCACATAAGTTTTGTAGTGGATTCTTTTGCAAACAGAAGACATATTATTCGCTTTATTATCATCCTTATAGGATTAATATTTGCTATAAAACTATTTATACTACAGGTTGCTGATAGTACATATAAATTGACAGCAAGTAATAATGTGTTACGATACGTTACTCAATTTCCCGCCAGAGGACTAATCTACGATCGAGATGGCAAAATGCTAGTGTATAATGAGGCGGCATATGATTTAATGGTTATTCCTAGACAACTTTCACCGTTCGATACTACCGAATTTTGTCAAATATTAAATATTTCAAAGGAGTATATTGACGAAACTATTAAAAAAGCAAAGAACTTTTCAAATTACAATTCATCAATTTTTTTAAAACAAGTTTCTTCAAAAACATACGCCACTTTGCAAGAAAAACTTTATAAATATCCAGGTTTTTTTGTACAATCAAGAACATTGCGGAAATATACAAACGAAAATGCAGCTCATCTTTTAGGTTACGTTGGTGAGGTTGATGAAAAGCTTATCGAAAATGATAAATATTATAAGCAAGGTGATTATATTGGAATTAGCGGAATAGAGCAAACATATGAAGAATATATACGAGGAAAAAAAGGAGTTAATGTTTATTTAGTAGATGTACACAATAGAATAAAAGGTTCATATGCAGCGGGTAAATTAGATCGTAAAGCTGAAGTAGGTTCAAATATTATTTCAACAATTGATAGTGATTTGCAAGCATATGGCGAAAAACTGATGAAGAATAAAATTGGGAGTATTGTCGCTATTGAGCCATCAACGGGTGAAATATTATCATTGGTTTCTGCGCCAGCATATAATCCGGAACTTTTAGTTGGTAGAACTCGAACAAAAAATTTTATTACTTTAAATACAGATACACTTAAACCTCTTTTTAACAGAGCTCTTATGGCACAGTATCCTCCGGGATCAACATTTAAAGTTATTAATGGATTAATAGGTCTGCAGGAAAAGGTGTTGTGGGCAAATACTAACTATAGTTGCGAAGGAGCTTATTTTTCTGGAAGATTTCGCATGGGATGTCATATTCATAAATCGCCATTGGATTTTGTAGAATCAATTCAGATATCATGTAACACATACTATTGCAATGTTTTCAGAAGTATTTTAGACAATAAAAAATATCCATCAATAAGAGAATCATTTGATCAATGGCGAGACTATGTTATGTCTTTTGGTTTTGGACAATATTTGAATAGTGATTTAAGCAATGAATTAAAAGGTTTAGTTCCTACTAAACAAAGATATGATCGTATATATGGGGAAAAGGGATGGAAGTCATTAACTCTTATATCTATGGCAATTGGACAAGGTGAATTGGGAACAACACCATTGCAAATGGCAAATATGACCGCTGCAATAGCAAATAGAGGTTATTTTTATACACCACATGTTGTAAAAGAAATTGAAGGAGAATTTGAATTAGATGAACGGTTTTATAAAAAGAATTACACAAAAATTGATTCTAATTATTTTGAACTTGCAATACAAGGTATGGATTTGGCTGTTAATGGAGAACCCGGTAGCGGAAGTACAGCTCGACTAGCTCACATACCTAATATTACAGTTTGTGGCAAAACAGGAACGGCACAAAATCCTCATGGAGAGGATCATTCAATTTTTATAGCTTTTGCACCAAAGGAAAATCCGCAAATAGCAATAGCAGTATATATTGAAAATGGTGGTTTTGGCGGTACTTGGGCAGCTCCAACCGCAAAATTAATGATCGAGAAATATCTTAATGATTCAATATCGGTTTCTTGGTGGGAGGATTATATTTTGAATGCCAAAATAAATTATAATGCAGAGACGAGTAAACATATGGAGTAATATTGATTGGTTAACAGTTACTATTTATTTAGTTCTTGTTATTCTGGGCTGGATTAATATTTATGCGGCGGTATTTAATGAAGATAACCAAAGCATATTTGATTTATCTCAACGATATGGTAAGCAAATTGTGTGGATATCTACTGCATTTGTAATTGCATTTATTATTTTCGTTATCGACATAAATTTTTATCCTTTTTTCGCTTACTTTGTTTATGGTATTGTGATTTTTGCATTAGTAGTGGTATTAATCTTTGGAACCAAAGTCCATGGAGCAACTTCTTGGTTGGAAATTGGGAACTTCCGAATACAGCCTTCAGAATTTGCTAAAATTGCAACGGCATTAGCACTTGCCAGATATTTAAGTTCACATAATGTTCAAATAAATACTTTAAAATCATATATCAGGATTGCAGTTATAATTTTGTTGCCTGCTTCATTAATCTTGTTACAAAACGATACAGGATCAGCATTAGTATATTTTGCATTTATATTAGTACTTTATCGAGAAGGTATTTCAGAAGGCATCTTGCTTTTAGGGTTTTTTGTGATTGTATTATTTATTCTTGCATTAGTACTTGCAAAGTTGACAATAATTTTATTGTCGATTGCAATAGTGTTTATCATATTTTGGTTTTTAAACAGAAGATTTAAAATTGTTAGTCTTGGATTAGGAATATTAATTTTAAATATCTCTGTAATTTATGGTTTAAATGAACTGTTTAAAATTGGATTTTCTTTTTACTTAGTTATACTTATTGCTATAGGGATTTCGGGATTTATTTATATCATTTTGGCAATTCGACATAAAATAAAAAAGGTTGTTATACTTCTTTTATTTTTTATAGGATCTATTTTATTTACAAATTCGGTTGACTTTGTTTTTGATAACTTTCTTGAACCTCATCAACAGAAAAGAATAAACGTTGTGCTGGGTTTAGAGTCAGATCCTTACGGTGTTGAATACAATGTAAATCAATCAAAAATTGCTATTGGTTCTGGTGGAATTTACGGCAAGGGTTTTTTAAAAGGAACTCAAACTAAATTTGATTTTGTCCCAGAACAAAGTACCGATTTTATATTTTGCACTATAGGTGAGGAATGGGGTTTTGCTGGTACTTTATTTGTAGTTTTTGTGTTTACTTTCTTTTTATATAGACTCGTAAAAATCGCAGAAAGACAGAGATCATCCTTTAGTAGGATGTATGGTTATGGCGTTATATCGGTTTTGTTTTTCCATATAACAATTAATATAGGTATGACAATAGGATTAGTTCCGGTAATTGGAATTCCTTTACCATTTTTTAGTTATGGAGGATCTTCACTTTTGGCATTTACTATTTTGCTTTTTATCTTGTTACGATTAGATGCAAGCAGGTTAGAATTACTAAAATAAGATTAACTACAGTTTTAAATTTGAAAATTCACTAGTATTTTCATAAGTATATTTAGGATATTCAAATACAGGAAATCTTCGTTCTGTTTCTCCAATTGAATAGCCCCAAATTGTGCAATAATCATCTTGGTTTTCACCAAATTGTTTTAACTGACGTAAATATTCACCAATTGGTTTCGATTCTACAATAATTACATCATCCATTTCATTTATAATTGGACTATGTATTCGAGTTGAATCATGATCGAATTTTAAGATCCTACGCCCACGTCGTGTAATTCCTATCGTTCTAAATGTTAGGCTTTTGCCTACTCCCGGAAGATTTATAACGTTCCTGTCCGTTGCTAAAAAAGGAAGGTTTTCTTGTTCGCGTAAGTAATTAATATTGTCTTTAATATTACTTGCATTGAGCTGATATGTTTTCAAAAGCTCAATATATTTTTGTGGAATTTTCCCAATTCTTTTTTCTTCGAGTTGCTCTTGAACAGCACGAGCATTGTTGGCAAAATTATTATAATTCTCCATATAACCTTTTACCGAAAAAGTATAATAAGTTATAACACCAATATCATTTAATACTTTGCGTAATTTATTAGTATGACCTCTTCGTGAAGATGCAGCAGTAAATACATGCTGATTTGTAATTGTCCAACCTGCTTTTATTATATTATCAATCGCAATTGTTACTTCAGGTGTAATTTCCATTGCGGATTCAAAATGTGTTTGAATAACAAACTGATGTATTCCAAGTTTCGATGCTTTTTCTTTAAAATCAGTAAGTATTTTAATAAGCTCAGCAGTAATTCTTTGAGGAAGGTATACTGGAAGTCTGGTGCCAAGTCTAACACGCATCATTTCAGCATATTTCTTACCATCTTCTAAAGTTTTATTCTTCTCTTTTTTTCTGTAAGCCATTTCATATACAGCATCCAGGATATTTATTAGTGATTTGTCAGAACTCATTAATGCATCGCCACCAGTTATTAAAATATCTCTTAATTGAGTATCATTTTCAAAATAACTCATTAAACGATCCAATTTAGCTGGCCAATTTTCATTTGGCTCAAGAGCTTTTAGGTTAAAATTTAAATTTCCGCTTTGGAAATCGTACATTCGCTGACATGATGCGCACAAACCACCACAAGCTCTTCCTACAGAATCAGGGATAAGAATTGCCACTTCAGGATACCTCCTGTGAATGCTATGTGCATTTGGAAGGAGCCAGCCTGCAGTGTTGGGCTTATCTGGTTCTACGATATCTTCTTTTTCCCAGGCAACAATATGACCGAATTCATGTACTAATTCTTTACTATAAATTATATAATCACGAATCGCAGCATCTGCATGATTTCTTTTTCTTTTATCAGTATCTAATAAAGAAAGATAATATGGATTGACAAAGAATGGAATACCCTGTTTTTCAGCCTCTTTTAATATTGACATTGTCTCAGAATCCAACGACTCATCCAACATTCTATTAAGTAAATCAGGATTTCTTATTGCAAATTTTAAATGGAAATGTTTATTATTCCACCATTCATTTACTAATTTTATTTTACCTTCAACAGACAAGCCTTCTTCGAAAGTATATCTGGTACTTTTAATTTTCTCCGAATCAATTAATTCAATTATAATGTTAATTATTCGATCTTTATTTTTTTGCCTTTTTATTACGATATCAGAATCTAATCCAGATGGATGATTACACATCCATTGTTCAATTTGTTCTTTTGAAGGATATTTGTGTTTTTTTCGACCAGAGAACTGACTAAATAGTTCATGCATATCATCAAAAAAGAAATATTTACCTCCACCAATTCCATATTTTGCTGCTAACCATAAAATTTTAAAAGGAGTATTGATTCGTTTCTGTCCTCGAACATTTAAGTCTGTATATTCTTGATTAGTATAATCAATGTAATCAAGGATTCGAATAGCTGCAATTTCCTGCCATTTTATTTTTTCAAAAGCTTTTCGACCCGATACTTCTTTTCTATAGTATTTATAAGCAAGCTTATTATTTCTAAGCTCCGAAACGGCCCAGATTTTTAAAGATTTATTTACTTGAATTTCATCTTCTGAATTTAATAATATTTCTTTAAGTCTGGGGTTTTCTTCAAGTATTAGATTTAACTTATCTTGAGATTTATTACTAATTTTAATTTTCTCTTCTGCTGTATAATTTGCCATCTCTTTAATCAATTTTAGTAATTCACAAAAGTTTCAAAGAATCTAAAATGAAGTTTCTATATCCTTTTTGGGAATAAATATAAGATTTTTGGAATTGCAAAATTATCGAAAAATGAGTAGAAATCAAAGTGCTTACGAGCTAAATAAGCTTCACAATCTTTTAATATCGATATTATGTACAGTTTTAATGTAATATGTAATATCACTAAAAAACAAGAAGAAATTTCTTTTAAGAAATTCATAATTGTTTTCTAAAACCTCAATTGCAAAATCTGAGTGATCAGGGAGTGACGTGAATTTGGCCATTGTACTTAAAACCGATCGAATTCCTTCAATATCTTTATACGAATAGAGTCTTTTGTTTTTAATTAGTTTAGGATAAATTACCTGCACTTCTTTTGGGAGCATTTCATTATTTTCAATTAATAAATTATGAAAATTGTTAATGAAATCTTGTAAAGAAATAAAAGAATACCTGCTCCAATTGCTGGCAAGAAAGTGATCATAAATAATATCAATAACAACACCGGCATATTTCCTGTATTTTGGAGCAAAAAGTGATTTTGAATCAAAAGTATATGTGTTTTTATCGGTAAACGAATCTATAAAACGATGTAATAAAATACCATTTTTAATATTTTCAGGATAAATATGATATTTATTGCCTTTTACGTAATCACCGATAAAGTTTCCTATTTTGATTTCGTCATTATTGCCAGAGAGATATATGTGAGCTAAAAAATTCATTATTGGCAATTTAATAAAAAACAAATTAGCAGCCTAATTTAAAAATAGTTTTGGATTTAAGGAAGCTTTTAAAACTTCACTACCAACAAATGTGTTTCTTAACATGTATTTTGGATTTCAGTAATTATCACTTAATTAAGTCTAGTTTGTGTGTACTAAGTATAACATAATCTAAACTTTAAAGCTATAAATTATGAATTCTTAGTTTAAAATATAACTTTGTCGTACGATTTTTTCAAATTATATAATAAATAAAAAAAGAGGAATTATGGCTAAAAAAAATGTTCTTATTATTGGAGCTGCTGGAAGAGATTTCCATAACTTTAATACGTATTATAGAGGCAATGAAGATTATAATGTTCTTGCATTTACTGCTGCTCAAATTCCGGATATTGATGATAGAAAATACCCAGCTGAATTAGCAGGTAGTTTATATCCAGGTGGAATTCCAATTTATGCTCAGGATGAATTGGTAAGGTTGATTAAAGAATTAGAAATTGAAGACTGTATATTTTCATATAGTGATGTACCTTATCAGGCTGTAATGAACTTAAGTGCAGAAGTTAATGCTGCTGGTGCAAATTTTGTTTTATTAGGCCCAGAAAGAACTATGATTAAGAGTACTAAACCGCTTATAGCAGTTGGTGCTGTGCGTACTGGTTGTGGTAAATCACAAACTTCACGTAGAATTATAGAATTATTAATGGAGCAAGGACTTAAAGTTGTTGCTATTCGTCACCCAATGCCTTATGGAGATTTAGTAGCTCAAAAAGTTCAGCGATTTGCAACAGTTGAAGATTTAGCTAAGCATAAGTGTACTATTGAAGAAATGGAGGAATACGAGCCACATGTTGTGCGTGGTAATGTTATTTATTCAGGTGTTGATTATGAAGCAATTGTAAGAGCAGCAGAGAATGATCCAGATGGTTGCGATGTTATTCTTTGGGATGGAGGAAATAATGATTTCCCATTTTATGTTCCAGATTTAATGGTTACAGTTGTTGACCCACACAGACCGGGTCATGAATTATCATATTATCCTGGCGAAGCAACTTTACGATTAGCTGATTATGTTGTCATAAATAAAATGGATTCTGCTGATGCAGATGCTATTCAAATTGTTCGCGAGAATATAGCAAAAGTTAATCCAAATGCAGTTGTTGTTGATGCCGCTTCTCCACTTACAATTGATAAACCTGAATTAGTAAGAGGTAAAAAAGTTCTTGTTGTTGAAGATGGACCAACTTTAACTCATGGTGAAATGAAAATTGGCGCTGGAACAGTTGCTGCAATGAAGTGCGGTGCAGGCGAACTAGTAGATCCAAGAGGATATGCAGTAGGGAAATTAGCCGAAACTTTTGAAATTTATCCTAATATTGGAACCTTACTTCCAGCAATGGGTTATGGTGATCAGCAAGTTAAAGATTTGGAAGATACTATTAATAACACGCCTTGTGATGTAGTTGTAATAGGTACACCAATAGATCTTAGTAGAATTGTAAAAATTAATAAGCCTACAGTAAAAGTTGGTTACGATTTACAAGAAATTGGTCAACCCGATTTAAAACTAGCGGTTAACGATTTTATTCAAAAGAATTTGAAATAATATTGTTTATTTATAAATGAGAAGCTGTCTTAAAAAAAGGCAGCTTTTTATTTTTAGATATCATCATTAAACTATTAAATTTGTATTATTGTATTTGAAATTTAATAACATACGGTTATGATAAGGATTATTTTTGGTTTACTTACTATTTTACTTGTAAATACAAGTATTAATGCACAGGTTATTTATCCTGAGGAAATTGATACTTCAAAAATTAACAATGAAAATAAATTAGACAATGCCATAAACAATGATGAAAAGCAAGATCAAAAAACGGATATATTATATCAACACGACGGTACAAAAACCTTTGTTAATGTAAAAAAAATATATTTAAATGACTTATATTATTCTTTACCAGGAGAAACGAAAGTAAATAAAATTGATCAGCGTTTGGTACATAAAATTGTATACAAAACAGGCAAGGTAGAGGTTTTAAATGAAACAGCACCCAAAGTACGTGAAGTAGGTGATTATAGAAAGGTTAAAGTAACATACGAACCCGATGAAGTTGAAGGGCTGGTTGAAGTAGCTAAACTTGAAGCTAAAGCAGAAGGAAATGATAGAGGGCAAACTTCTCTTAAAACCTTAGAAAGGACTGCAACAATTATTCTTCGAAGAAAAGCTGCATTGGTTAATGCGAGTATTGTACTTATTACTGGTAAGAAATCAAACGCTGCCTTTGGGGAAACTCCTTCTTTAACTTTACTGGGAACAGCCTATTCCTATAGATAATATTTAATAGACACAAATCAAAAAGGAAGCTTAAGTGCTTCTTTTTTTATGTTATATTTTCCATCTTTTGAACTATAAATTTATATAAATCTATTAATTCTATTAAATCTTTATTCTTAAAGAAGGTTTTTAATTTAAATCTAATGCGGGCGAATGTTTTTTTGGCTTCAATATAATAATGAAAGGCAAATAAACCAACAAAAGGCAGTAAAGTAGGGATGGCCAATTTACACCAAAATGATTCAATAAAAAATGTACTTAGAACTGTAATTATTATATAATAAACAGGAAAAATTAATAGGGCAATTACAACTTTTACTGAACTAACAAATTGAGGGTCTTGTATTTTTTTGGTTGCCCAAACGGGAGTTTTATAAGGCAAATAATATACAATGCCTCCTAAAATGTAAATAGGAAAAAATAAAAACAAAATTAAAATCTGTCCAATTAAGCTTAAAATATTAAACTTCCCTTTTTGTAATACCCAATTTCTTAAATGAAGCTTTTTTAGAAGCTCAGAATATCTAAGAGTGGTTTCATTTAATTTCTTTGCTTCTTCAGGATTTTCATGTACAAAATCATTTAAATTTTTTATAATTTTTTGTTCGCAGTAAAGTTGATTTGGTTGCTTTTTATCTTTGAAATTTAACTTCGAAATCATTTGTGGAAGAAATATATACCTAATATGATTAACCATATCATAATACTCATCATTTTCAATATGAATCATATACTTTTTTAGTTCAACAGCTAATCTTTCGCGGAGCATATTCATAGCGCGTGGAGGATTATTTTTGTACTCTTCGTAGTATTCCGAAACGTTTATTGCTTCACCATAGTATACAAATAATTTACTGCGGAAATTCTGATAATTACTCCAATCAAGTCCAACGGGAATAATTTTAATATTTAATTTAAAGTCGTTTGATTCTTCAGCTTCAAATGCAATTCTAGAAATCCCTTTTTTAAGGGTTTTTAGTGTACGTAATCCCCCATGTGTACCTTCGGGTAAAATAACTAATCCATTTTTATTTTTTAGTACATCTACTGTTTTTTGAAAAACGGCGTTATTATTTCTTAAACTCTCTTTCCCATCGCGAATTCTATAAATAGGTAGGATTTTGAGAAAGGTTAATATTTTCGCAACAGTTTTCTTTTTAAAAATATCTGCTCTTGCTAAAAAAACGGGTTGTGTATTAGAGGTTGCAAGTACTGCTAACGCATCCATTAACGCATTCTGATGATTAATAGCGTATATTAGAATTTCATCAGTTGGCACGTTTTTGTAATTGTAGCTGGTAGTTCTGAAAAATAATTTAGTAACTCCTTCAACGTAAGGTTTTAATATTGTATATGCTATATTTTTCTTTTCAATAGTTTCTCTGCTTATAGCCATAATTTATTCATTAGTAGATTTTAGAATAGGTTTTCGAGACCAAAATCCTGAAATTGCTAATCCCGAAATAATATGCCAAACGCCCCAAAGAGCGGCAATAAATGCCATTCCCCCGTTTCCATTAAATAAATTAGGATTAAAAATTAGTACAAGCGCAAGTCCTGAATTCTGAATACCAGTTTCAATTGTTATTGTTCGTACATTATTTTTGCTTAGTTTAAAAATCTTTGCTATTGAAAATCCTGTAGAAAGAGCGAGTGCGTTATGAATTAATACAATAAGGAACACTAAATGCACGTATTTATAAAAATTCTCCCAGTTTAAAGCAAGCGCTCCGACAACGTAACTGGCAAAAATAACTATTGACGCTATTTTAATTGGTTTAACAATTTTTGATGTAATTCTTGGAAACTTATAAGAAAATATCATACCAATAGTTAAAGGAATACCAAGTAAAATAATCATGGTTTTGAACATTTCTATTGGATCAATCTCGATAGGTATTATTAATCCCGATCCTGTAGAATATAATGTAGAGTAAATTCCACCCCAAAATGCAAAATTTAAAGGAGTCATTATAAGAGCTGAAAAATCGGCAACAGCAGTTAAACTTACAGATAATTCGGTATTTCCTTTAGCCAAAGATGTCATGAAATTGGAGATGTTTCCACCTGGACAGGCAGCAACTAATATCATTCCAAGAGCAATACTGGGCGTAGGATTTAAAATTAGCACTAAACTTAAGGTTAAAAGTGGTAAAAGAAAAAACTGAGCCCCAATACCAATTAAAGCAGATTTTGGGTTCATAAATACTCTTTTAAATTTCTCTGTCTTAAGCTCAAGTGCAACGCCAAACATCACAAAAGCTAATGTAATATTCAGTATAAATAAACTTTCTTGATTAAAGTTTAAGCGTATATTGTCAAGTAATTCTAATGAATCTGAAAACATCATGCTAAGGATTAATTCGGGTAAAAATAATCATTTGAATTTAAAAAAGAAGAATGAAGTTTTATTAATCAAATTATTTTAAGTTTGATTTATAGGCTCTAAAAGTATTTTGATAATCAAATTAATTAATTTGGTCAAAAAACAAATTTCATCATCGGGTTTTTGAGTAAAGATTTATATATTTACATTAACCTATACCACAATAGTGGACACCATCTTACTATTTAATAATCAAAACTATAGTTAAATAGTGAAAAACGAGCAAGTATTAAAATTAATAGATGACATTTCTGAGGTCTTATCCTTATTAATCGTTCTAAGAAAAAAAGGAAGATTTAGGGAGGCATTGGAAAAGATTGATGAAACTTTATTGAATTATTTTAAATTAGATGAAGATTTTATGTATTCTGTTTCGGAAGATTTTTTGGTTAATGCTTTAAAGGAAGACAGAGGTTTATCTTCGGAGCAAATGGTTTCTTTGGCAGAAATACTTAGTGAAAAAGGGGATATACTTCTTGAACAGAATAATTTACGTGAAAGTCAGGCCGTTTTAAAAAACACCTTGAAAATATATTATTTTTTAAATGAGGATCAAGATTTCTTCTCGTTTAAAAATATGAATAAAATGGTTTTAATAAATGATAAGCTGTCGAAAATAAATGTAAAAATTGAAAATTAATTACTTTACTTATTTCTGGAAATAACAGTTTTATGAATTAAGTTTTTTCTTTATTTCAATACTTTCTTCTTCAAAACCAGGCTTTTCTAAAAGGGCAAACATATTTTTCTTATATGCTTCAACTCCTGGCTGATCAAATGGATTTATTTCCAACAAATAACCACTTATAGCACAGGCTTTCTCAAAAAAGTATAGGAGTTCACCTAAATAATACTCATTTATTTCAGGTAATGTAATTTTGATGTTCGGAACATTTCCGTCAATATGAGCAAGGGTTGTTCCCAATTCGGCCATTTTATTTACATAGTCAATTGGTTTTCCTGCAAGATAATTTAACTTGTCAAAGTTATCGTCATCATTAGGAATTTGCAGATTGAATTTTGTTTTTTCAACCGATATAACTGTTTCAAATATATTTCGCAATCCTTCCTGTACATATTGACCCATTGAGTGAAGATCCGTGGTAAAACTTACGCTTGCAGGGAAAATGCCTTTATTTTCTTTCCCTTCGCTTTCGCCAAATAACTGTTTCCACCATTCTGCAATGTAATTTAATTTGGGATTGTAATTCGTAAGTATTTCAATAGTTTTATTCTTAGAATATAAAGCGTGCCTTATTGCTGCATATTTATAAACAGGATTGCTGTTAAACGTATCGTTCTGGGATAATTCAAGCATTGATTTTGCTCCTGCAATGATTTCTTCAATATTGAATCCTGCACATGCAATTGGGAGTAATCCAACTGGAGTTAATACAGAATATCGACCACCAATGTCATCATTAATTATAAATGATTTGTAGTCTTCCTTATTGGTTAATTCTCTTAAAGCACCTTTTGAAGCATCTGTAATTGCAACGATTCTTGCGGCAGCTTCTTTGTTACCAAATCTTTTTTCAAGATCTTTTCTTAATAAACGAAAGGCTATAGCAGGTTCGGTTGTAATACCTGATTTTGAAATGACTATAAGTGAATATTTTTTATCTTTTAAATATTCTAAAAGCTCGTAATAATAATCTTCCGATAAGTTTTGACCAGCAAAAAGGATTTGTGAATTATTTTTGTCATGTTTTAAGTGATCAAATTGACCGGATAATGCATCAATAATAGATTTAGCTCCAAGATAAGAACCTCCAATTCCAATTACCACAATTATTTCTGAGATATTTCTCAGCTTAGTTCCAGTTTCATTAATGTCAGCAATTTGATCTTTCGAAATATTTTCTGGTAAGTTTAACCAACCTAGAAAGTCATTTCCTTTTCCTGTTTTATTTTCTAATTGCTTATTCTGATCTTTAACAAGTTTATCATAACTCTTAAAATCATCCTGGTTAAGAAATGGTAGTGCATTTTTTAAATCAACTTGAATGTGTTTCATGACAAACAATGTATTTTGGTTTATCGAAGGTTTTCAGTTAATATTTTTATTTCAATAGACGGAGAGATTTTTTCATACAAAATATTATACACCGCTTCAGTAATTGGCATATTTACTTTATACTTTTTATTTATCTCATAAATTGATTTAACGGCATAATAACCTTCAGCAATCATATTCATTTCTAATTGAGCTGATTTTACAGAATATCCTTTGCCAATCATATTACCAAAAGTTCTATTTCTGCTAAATTGCGAATAAGCTGTAACCATTAAATCACCAAGGTAAGCAGAGCTTTTTATATCACGTGTAATTGGATGCACAACATCAACAAAACGTTTAATTTCTTGTATGGCATTTGATATAAGAACGGCATTAAAATTATCACCATAGCCTAAACCATGACAAATACCTGCGGCAACAGCAAATACATTTTTTAAAACAGAAGAATATTCAGTGCCGTAAATATCATCAGAGATACTTGTTTTTATATAAAATGTACTAAGCATGTCGGCAATTAGACGTGCATTTTTTAAATTTTTCGAAGCAATTGTTAAATAGGATAATCTTTCCAGAGCTACCTCCTCGGCATGGCAAGGTCCTGCTATTACAGCAATTGATTCCAGAGGAACATTGTAATGTTGATTAAAAAATTCTGCAATTATTAAATTTTCCTCCGGCACTAGACCTTTTATTGCTGATACTATAATCTTATCACTAAGATCAACTGAAAGATTATGTAAAGCATTTTTTAAAAAGGCTGAAGGTATTGCAAAAATTAAAATGTCAGCATTTTCAACGGCTTTACTTAAATCATTAAAAAGTGTTATTTTTTCAGTGTTGAGAGAAACAGAGCTTAAATAAAAGTTATTGCGTTTGTGTTGCTTTATAAATTTAATTTTTTCAGTACTTCTCATGTACCAGTTAATTTCATCAAGGTTTTCGAGAAGCATTTTAATAATTGCTGTGGCCCAGCTTCCTCCACCTAAAATTGCTACTTTTGGTTTTTGATTCATATGGATTATTTTATATTTTCAATCCAATTTTTTACATCATCTTGACTTGGGTTTTGTAATCCCAATTTATGTTTTTTATTTGTTCCACACAACTTTTGATGTAATCCACCAGGACTAGTTTCCTTAAGGCTCGAAACAGTTACATATCCTGCCTTTTGAATTATCGGAATCCATTCTTCCGGTATTCCTATTTCTGTATAGCTTGAATTATCATCTTTTAGAGCTTTCTTTTCTGGGCGCATTTGTGGAAAGAATAGGACATCTTGAATTGAGTTTGAATTTGTCATAATCATTGCTAAACGGTCAATTCCAATCCCTAATCCCGAGGTTGGCGGCATGCCATATTCTATTGAGCGTAAGAAGTCCTCGTCAAGTACCATAGCTTCTTCATCACCACGCTTGCCAAGTACTAATTGTTCTTCAAATCGTTCACGCTGATCAATAGGGTCGTTTAACTCAGAATATGCATTACAAATTTCTTTACCATTGCAAATTGCTTCGAATCGCTCAACTAAACCATCAACACTGCGATGTTTTTTTGCCAAAGGCGACATTTCTATAGGATAATCAGTAATAAAAGTTGGTTGAATAAGCTTTGATTCACACATCTCTCCGAAAATCTCATCAATTAGTTTTCCCTTACCCATTGTTTCATCAACTGGAACCTTAAGCTTGTTTGCTGTTGCAAGAAGTTCTTTTTCATCCATTGTAGATATATCTATTCCGGTAAATTCCTGAATAGCCTCAAACATAGTAATTCGTTTCCATGGACGTTTAAAATTAATTACATTCTCGCCAACTTGAACCTCTGTTTCTCCGTGAATATCTAATGCAATTTTCTCGACCATTTCTTCAACGGTATCCATCATCCAATTGTAATCCTTATAAGCTACATAAAGTTCCATTTGTGTAAACTCAGGATTATGGAAACGACTCATTCCTTCGTTCCGGAAATCTTTTGCAAATTCGTAAACACCATCAAAACCACCAACAATTAATCTTTTTAAATAAAGTTCATTTGCAATTCTTAAATATAATGTTTGGTCTAATGTGTTATGATATGTTTTAAAAGGACGGGCTGCTGCACCACCATACAAAGGTTGTAAAACAGGAGTTTCAACTTCCAAATAACCTTTGCCATTTAAATATTCTCGCATCGAGTTTGTAAGTTTTGTTCTTTTAACAAAAACCTCTTTTACATTTGGATTCACTATTAAATCCAAATGGCGTTGACGATATCTTTGATCCAGATCAGAAAAAGCATCATATATTTTTCCATCCTTTTCTTTAACAATAGGTAAAGGTCTAATAGATTTACTTAGAATTGTAAACTCAGCAACATTCACTGAGATTTCTCCAACTTTTGTTATAAAAACATTTCCTTTAACACCAATAATATCACCAATATCAAGAAGTTTCTTAAATACAGTATTGTACAATGTTTTATCTTCATTAGGACAAATATTGTCTCGTTTGAAGTAAACCTGAATTTTACCACCGTTATCTTGTAACTCCACAAATGAAGCGCTTCCCATTATTCTTCTTTTCATTATTCTTCCGGCAATAGTAACCTCTTGGAAATTATTTTTTTCCGGATCGAATTTAGTAAGGATCTCCTTTGATGAAGCATTTATCTCATATTTTGCAGCCGGGTACGGATCGATTCCCAATTTTCTCAGCTCTTCTAACGATTGTCTGCGAATGATTTCCTGTTCGCTTAATTCCAAATTCACCATACAAATTAATAATTTACATTTTTCAAAAAACAGTGCAAAGATAAGATTAAATACTAACTTATAAGGATAAGTGCATTAATTGAAATTAAATAACATCACTAGCATCCGAAAGTCGGGATATTAAAAAGCCCTCAGAATCTTGTATTTTTGAGTTTGACAAAAAACTTTATAAAATATGGGACTCTTCAGGCGAAACAAAAATAACAATAAACCA
>JAQIBH010000029.1 GCA_027859205.1 Bacteroidales bacterium
TGGTTTATTGTTATTTTTGTTTCGCCTGAAGAGTCCCATATTTTATAAAGTTTTTTGTCAAACTCAAAAATACAAGATTCTGAGGGCTTTTTAATATCCCGACTTTCGGATGCTAGTGAGAAATTATAAATTCAAGATGTGTTTTGCTTAATTTTGCTCAATAAAATTTATCAGTTTGATATATTAATTTCTTGTATTTTTGTTAGATATCCAAATAATATTACTGTGAAAGAAACCCCACAAAGCAAGCGTAAAATAGTTAACGATCCGGTATACGGCTTAATAAATATTCCATCAAGTCCTGTTTATGATATTATTGAACACCGATATTTTCAAAGATTAAGAAGAATTAAACAACTTGGCCTAACAGATTATGTTTATCCGGGCGCTGTACATACCAGATTTCAACACACTCTTGGTGCTGTACATTTATTAACGTCGGCAATAAACGTACTTAAATCAAAAAATATAGAAATAACCACAGAAGAAGAAAAGGCTGTTACTTTAGCTATATTATTGCATGATATAGGACATGCTCCATTTTCGCACACACTGGAAAATATTATTACTGTAGAATATGGTCACGAAGAACTTTCTCTGCTTTTTATGGAGTTGTTAAATAAAGAGTTTAAAGGAGAGTTAAGTTTGGCAATAAAAATATTTAAAAATCAATATCACAAGAAATTTCTACATCAACTAATATCAAGTCAGTTAGATGTTGACCGGCTTGATTATTTACGCCGTGACAGTTTTTATACCGGTGTATCGGAAGGAATTGTCGGATCCGATAGAATAATAAAAATGCTTAACGTTGTTAACGATCAATTGGTTGTTGAAGCTAAAGGAATCCATTCAATAGAAAAATTCCTCATTTCTCGTTGGTTAATGTACTGGCAAGTTTATTTGCACAAAACCGTGGTTTCAGCAGAACAATTATTAATTAGGGTGTTTAAGCGTGTAAAATATCTGATTGATCAAAAAACAGAGGTTTATCTATCTAAGGAACTTAAATTCTTCATGGACAATCCAGATCTAAAGAAAGCAGATATATCTATGATTTTAAGTAATTTTTCGGCAATAGACGACAATGATGTTTTCGGTTTATTAAAAGTATGGCTTACAGGTTCCGACAAAGTTCTTTCAATGCTTTCAGAAAGACTTCTAAACAGAAAATTATTAAAAATCGAGATTCAAGATACTCCTTTTGATGAATCTAAGATTTCGAAACATAAAAAAAAGGCTTCTTCGATTTTTAATTTAACTGAACAAGAGGTTGGGTATTTTGTATTTACTGATAATATCAGCAAAAACGCATATAGTACTATCGATGACAAAATTCAGATTTTGTATAAAACAGGTGAAATTGTTGATGTAGCTGAAGCTTCAGACATGTTAAATATTTCCGTTTTATCGAAAACTGTGCGCAAATATTTTTTGTGTTATCCGAAAGAAATTAAATAAATTAATATATAAATACTACTTTTGTGCTTAAACTTTTTAACAATCAATAATAATGGAATTTACAGCCAAAGCAATTGCCGAATTTTTAACTGGAGAAGTTGTTGGAAATCCCAAAATTAAAGTAAATAATGTTGCCAAAATTGAAGATGCAAAATCTGGAACTTTAGCTTTTCTGGCAAATCCAAAATACAATAAATATTTATATACAACCGAAGCTTCAATCGTTTTAATAAATAAAGATTTTGTTGTTGAAAATAAGGTAGCAGCTACTTTAATAAAAGTAGAAAATGCATATGAAAGTTTTGCAAAACTTCTTGAGCTTGCAGAACAATCCAGACCTGTGAAACAAGGTATAAGCTCATTAGCATTTATTGAAGAATCAGCAAAAATTGGAGATGGTGTTTATATTGCTCCTTTTGTTTATATCGGAGAAAATTGCGTAATTGAAGATAATGTCAAACTTTTCCCACAGGTATTTATTGATGATAATGTTAGCATTAAAAAGAACACTACTCTTAATTCTGGCGTAAAAGTTTATCATGAATGTATTATTGGTGAAAATTGCATTATTCATGCGGGGGCAGTAATAGGCTCAGATGGATTTGGCTTTGCTCCTGACGAAAACAATGTATACAGAAAAATTCCTCAATTAGGAAATGTTGTTATTGAAGATAATGTAGAAATTGGCTCGAATTCAACAATTGATCGCGCCACTATGGGATCATCTTTTATTAAAAAAGGAGCTAAGTTAGATAATTTAATTCAACTCGGGCATAATGTTCAAATTGGTGAAAACACCGTTATGGCAGCTCAAAGCGGAGTTGCAGGATCCACAAGAATCGGGAAGAATTGCCAGATTGCTGGTCAAGCAGGAATTGCTCCTCATATACAAATTGCCGATGGTGTAATAATTGCACCACAATCTGGTGTCCCAAATACAATAAAAGAAGAAAATAGCGTAGTGATGGGTACTCCTTCTTTTAATATTCGTGAATTTCAGAGATCTTTTATCGTTTACAAACAACTCCCTGATTTATATAAAAGAGTTAAACAACTAGAAAATGAATTAAATAAGATGAAAGGCTCTGAATAAGCTTTTAACAAGTAAGTTATAATTATATTTTGAAATCACATCAAAGATTTTAGTAAGTTTTTTTGTATCTTGCGGCGATTTTTTTATTATTTGAAATTTAATTAAATATTTATTGGGTATGTCAGAAATGCAAAAAACCATAAAAAAATCTGTTTCTCTATCTGGAAAAGGATTACACACTGGACAAGAAGTTACATTAACCTTTCATCCTGCTCCTATTAATCATGGATTTATGTTCCAACGAGTTGATCTTGAGGGAAAACCAAAAATTACTCCTAACGTTGACAATGTTGTTGATACTTCCAGGGGCACAACACTTGAAGAAAATGGGGCTCAGATTCATACAATTGAACATGTATTAGCATCACTAGTTGGCTTAGGTTTAGATAATATTTTAATGGAGTTTACAGGCCCTGAAGCACCTATTCTTGACGGCAGCTCAATAAAATACGTTGAAGCATTAAAAGGTGTTGGATTCGAAGAACAAAATGCTGAAAAAAATTATTACGTAATTAAAGAACGGACTGTTTTTCGCGACGAAGAAAACAATATTGAATTAGTTGCATATCCTGATGACAACTTTTCTATTGATGTAATGGTTGATTATAATTCAAAAGTATTAGGAAATCAATATGCATCTTATCATCCTACACATGATTTTGAAAAAGAGATTGCACCCTCAAGAACTTTTGTGTTTTTCCATGAATTAGAATACTTATTAAAACACAACTTAATTAAAGGTGGCGATTTGCAGAATGCAATTGTTATAATGGAAAATGAAGTTTCGCAGGATGAGCTTGACCGCATGGCCGATTTATTTAACAAACCACACGTTAAAGTTAAAGAAGGAATTTTAAACAATGTTGATTTAAGATTTAGCAACGAGCCTGCACGCCACAAGTTATTAGATATTCTTGGTGATTTAACATTAATCGGGCGACCAATTAAAGGAAAAATTGTAGCATCACGACCTGGACATTATGCAAATACGGAGCTTGCTAAAATAATTAAAGAGAGTATTAAAAAGGAGGAATCAAGAATAGCAATTCCTCAATATGATCCAAATAAAAAAGCTGTTTATGATATTAATCAAATTAAAGGCTTGTTACCTCACCGATATCCTTTCCTTTTAATTGATAAAGTAACAGAACTGAATGAAACTTCAGTTATAGGAATTAAAAATGTTACCATGAACGAGAACTTTTTCATGGGACATTTCCCAAATGAACCAATAATGCCGGGAGTATTACAAGTTGAAGCTATGGCTCAAGTTGGAGGGATTTTAGCTCTTAGCCAAGTTGAAGATCCTGAGAACTATCAAACCTTATTTCTAAAAATAGATAAAGTAAAATTTAAAAGAAAAGTAATTCCTGGAGATACAATAATATTTAGAATGGAACTTATTTCTCCTATAAGACGTGGTTTAGTAAACATGTTTGGACAGGCATTTGTAGGTGAAGAGCTAGCTATGGAAGGTGAATTAATGGCACAAGTTTCAAAAATTCAATAAAAGTAATCACATGAGCAAAGATTTAGCATATATTCATCCCAAAGCAAAAATTGGAAAAAATGTAAAGATAGACGCCTTTGCATGGATTGACAAGAATGTTGAAATAGGTGAAGGAACCTGGATTGGTGCACATGCAACAATAATGGACGGTGCAAGAATCGGACAAAATTGTCAGATTTTTCCTAATGCAGTTGTTTCTGCGATTCCTCAAGATTTAAAATTTAAAGGAGAAAAAACTATTGCAGAAATTGGGGACAATACAATTTTGCGTGAATGTGTAACGGTAAACAGAGGAACGGCTTCTAAAGGAAAAACCGTTGTAGGAAGTAACTGTCTATTAATGGCTTATGTACATATTGGTCATGACAGCCTTCTTGGCAATAATATAATTATTTCTAACAGCACGAATGTTGCAGGTGAAATTACAATTGATGAATTTGCAATTATAAGCGGTGATGTTCAAATACACCAATTTGTACATATTGGTAGTCATGTAATGATTTCGGGTGGTTCATTAGTTCGAAAAGATGTCCCTCCATATATTACAGTAGCGCATGAACCTGTATCTTATGTTGGAGTAAATTCAGTTGGGTTACGACGCCGAGGATTTTCAAATGAAACAATTACACAAATTCAAGATATTTACAGAGAGATTTTTATTAAAGAGCAAAATGTTGCTCAAGCATTAAAATTTATAGAATCAGACATAGATCAATGTCCTGAAAGAGATAACATTTTAGATTTTATAAAAAATTCTAAAAGAGGTATTGTAAGAGGTTACAATGGTTCTTAAGGTTTAATTTTTTCAAGAAGTTCAAAATCTCGCTCGTGTCCATTTCTTTTTATAGTTTCCCAATACTTTAAAGATATTTCACCGACTTTGCCAGTAAGTTTATTTTTAACTTTTAGGCGTGTTCGTTCTTTAATCAATGTTTCTTTAACGACAAACTCAAAAGGAATTTCCAGCATCGATTCAAGATCAGTCCCTATTTCCTGGACAGTATCATCACCTTCATCGTATGTCCAATAAATTTTCATATCGAACCCTTCCTGATACTTTTTATTAAATAATTTTAAGGTGTCGCAAATGTGCTTTGTTGAACAACTATTTAAATATGAAAAATCCAAATCAATTTTTGTAAAATCTGCAGGTTTTAGAATGTAATTATTAATCCACTTATCAACAGATTTAAAAAATACTAAGATATTTTCTGGCATTAGTTGCCCCTCCATTTTCACTAAGCCTTTTTCAAAGTGAATATAAGGAGTGTCAGAAGTCTTTTCTATTGTAAGGCTCATTCAAAAATCGTTATTTATATGTTAATTTATTACGTAATAATTCTTATTAAATTACTTTCAAATATACACTCAATTAATATTTTTTTGAAAAAATCGTTCTTGAAAATTTAACGCTTGAATATACTTTAATCCTTTTCTTAATAAATCAAATATCAAAAACAGGTAGGCTAAACCTGAGAAAATCCACATCATTAATGTATTAAACCAAAGTGTATCGATTTCTACATTGTTTACTATCTTATTTGGCGCATAAAAATGTGCTCTTCCCATATTTGATGTAGGGTTCATAAAGATTGGATCTTTCTTTTGAATTAATCGTTTATTCGATTGATAAACCTTATTTATTTCATTTCTATTTAAAACAATATCTGCCAACTTTTTATTATAGTGACTTTGTTTAAAAGCAACAAATCCTTCTTGGCCTAACTCTGTAATCATTAATTGATATTTATCATCTCTTCTATCGTTTGCATTTTTGCCCTTTTCAGAAAAACTTTTATCCAACCTCACCAAATATTCATAGGTTTGTTCATTTACACTTTCACTAAAATCATAATAATTGAGCAACTGCGTATAATGAAAAACCTCAACGTCTCCAACCAAAGGAATAATTTCTAACTCGTTTTTTATAATTCTTAAATCTCTGACAAGTGCTAACGAATCCAAACCACTATCCTTTCTACGCATACATAGGTTCAGCTTATTTTGCAACTGAGGAATAAGAAAAGATGTTTTATACTCAGCATTACTTATTGTTTTATCATCTTTATAAAATATTTTTTCAAATTTATTTTTTTTAAATTGCTCGACAGTTAATGCTTCATATGCCCATCTTGTGGTCATTAAAGCACCTATTGCTGGAACATATGTTCTATTTGTAAAACCTTCATTTAAATCGTCATAATCAATCATCGCTCCGCCAAGCAATAATTGAGGAACTAGTATTAAAGGAATTAAAATATATATTGCAATAACAGAATCCAATCCTGATGAAATATTTAATCCTATTAAATTACCCATACATGCGGCCGAAAATAGAATTAACCAGAAAGGTAAAAGCATACCGTGCATTTCAAGTATCGCATTTCCAATAAGAACATAAAGAAAAGTTTGAAGTGCTGATATTGCGAATAATACAACAATCTTAGAATTTATGTAACTAAACCAACTTAACTTTAAGAACAATTCCCTTTCAAGAATTTTTCGATCTTTTATTATTTCTTCAGCACTAATCGTTAGACCCAAGAATAAGGCTACAACAACTGCCATAAAAAGGAATACAGGCAAATTCATATTTTCACCAAAAACATAACCATCCGGTGTGATATATTTTGTAAAAACTCCTAAAATAAGTGCAAGAATTGGAGCTTCAAGCAGGTTTATAATTAAATATTGTTTATTAGTTAGCTTCGACAGCAAGTTCCTCATACTAAAGACTTGGAACTGTCTAACAAAGTCTGGGATTTTAAAATCAGAATCTGGAAGAATATCAATAGTATGTTTGGGCTCTATTTTCTTTTCTATATTATCTAAATATCTGTAATACCATGTTTCCGGAGATATTTTACGAATTTGGGTTTCTTTACCATATTCATTTATTTCTTTTTCTTCTACAATTTTTAGAATCTGATCAGGGTTAATAGTCCCGCAACAGGCACATTCACTCTCAGCAGCATTAACCAAAGATGTTGCTGTTTTAAAATACACTATAGCATCAACAGGATTCCCTTGATAAATTGGATAGCCCCCTTTATCAAGAATCCATAATTTATCGAAAAGCTTAAAAATTTCTGATGATGGCTGATGAATATTTGCTATTACTAATTTACCTTTGTGTGCCTGGTCTTTTAATAAGTTCATTACTTTCTCGGAATCCATTGATGACAATCCTGATGTTGGCTCATCAACAAAAAGCAACATGGGTTCGCGCATTAACTCCAGGCCAATATTTAATCTTTTACGCTGTCCGCCACTTATAAACTTCTTAAGAGGATTCCCAACTTGAAGATTACGGGCTTCGAATAAATCTAAATCAGTTAATACTGTATTAACTTTTTCAAATATTTGTTTTTCATTGAAGTCGCTAAAGCAAAGTTTCGCATTATAGTAAAGATTTTGAAACACGGTTAACTCTTCAAACAACAAATCGTCTTGAGGTACAAACCCTATTAAACCGGTAAGTGAACTGCTGCTGGAATAAATTGCATGTTCGTTTATTTTTATTTTACCTCTTGTAGGTTTTAATTTGCCGCTTAATAAATTTAGCAAGGTGGATTTACCTACTCCACTCCCGCCCATTATGGCTATCATTTGGCCAGAATGCTCCGAAAAATTAAATTTTTGAATTCCGTTATTACTATTATTAAATTTAAATTCAACATCATTTCCTGTAAATGTGATTTGATCTTCTTCAGAAGTTAAAATAAATTTTGAGGCAACATCGTAATAATAAATTGATTTTATATTTGGTCCTTTAATTATTGCACCTTTATTAAAAAAGTAGGGCCTTCCATTTATTATTTTTTGTCCCTCGACATAAAGATTAAGTTCACCAAAATATCTAAATACAAATGAGTGTATCGATTGAATATAAAAGAAAACTATATTACCGTAAAGGTTTTGTCTGAAAATATGTTTATAAGGCACTTCCTGTTTACCTGCCTTATTTTTCATTAACCAAGCCAGATTATCTGACCATTCTCTAACTTTATTGTCGATAACTAAAACCTTATCGTTGTCAAGTTTTTCGGGATTACCATCAAAAATAAACGACTTAAAATTATTTAATTCATTTTCGGATAAACTAAACGATTTTGAAACTGCTTTAATAAATTCATATTCTTGTTCTGTCACAACATGATCTTCGTGCACAAACTCAAGTAGTTGCAAAAATACTATAACTCTTTCGTTACGTAAAAGACCTTTTTTAATTTGTCCGCAAATATTTGAAATCTGAAATGATATTAACGAAGCATTATCTTTTAAGTTCTTTACATCCTTTTGATTTAGTTCGCGCTTATAAAATTCTAAATAATTGTCAAATAATCTCAAATGCTCCTGTATGAGCTCAGGTGACAAGTATCTTAGAAGATATGCTTCAACTATTTTTCTTCCTTTAGCAGATACTGCTTCATGATTTACATTTGCAACAATTGCAAACAAGTGAATTAAAGCATTTAATATCGATTCGCTCATTTATTTTAATTTGGAACAAAATTTAAGAAATAATTTGAAGAATAAAAAAAGCTCATGCGTAAATAACACATGAGCCATCAATTTTATTTCAAAATATTAAAGTATAATTCTATTTCTAAAATCGCTAGTTTGCTCTATTATGCTGGTTAACTGTCTTTCTGTAATTCCAGTTTCATCTACACTATCATATATATCTTTTATAAGTTTTAAATCGGCAAATACCGTCTGGATATTTTCATGATCCTTATAAGGGTTTAAAAGCTCAATTAATTCATCTAAAGATGATTTCTGATGTAAAATTACTTTTACTAATTCAGGGTTATGATATACTGTTTCGGAAATATTACAAGTTATATATAAAGCTTCAATCCAGGTGCCTGATAATACCAATAAAGATAAATCTTCTCTATTATTCTTGACAAGATACTCGTATGTATCATAAAACGATCCTGTTATTAAATCAACTAATACATCCTTATTGTCTATGTTTGCTTCTACGTCATCAACAAAATTAATTGAAAAAGCACCTGTAATCCCAAGTTCAACAACTAAAGTCTCTGAAGCTTCCATATAATTCATAACTTCTTGCCTCATGTTATAAGTACTTGCATAACTTAAATCGGCACTATAAACACCCAGGTTTATTGCTTGATCTTTATTAGTAAAATATTTATCTACATTACTGGTTTCGTTTGATAATCCCAGAATATAGCTCGCTTCTATATCATTTATCATACCTGTAACTTCAAAAGCTGTAGGAAGTGGATAAACCACATCTCTTACTTTCTTTTCTATTTCTGCTTTTCCAAGTTTTGCTTCTGATGAAGCATCATCAACGGGTTCGCCCTTTTTTGCTCCGGTGCAGTTCACAAGAGAAACCATAAGTATTCCGGATAATAATGCAAGCGTTGCTTTTCTGATGTAAGATTTTAATGTTTTCATTGATTATTATTTTTTAATTCCCTGATTTTTAATTATTTGCCCAATTATTTATTTAATTTTGCTGCTGTAATTTACATTTTTTTTATCTATTTTTCAATTTCTAGTTTAGATTAATTTTTTATACCCAAACCCCCAAAGTTCTATTCTTTTCGCTAAATATCCGAAAAATAGTGTGGAAAAGAAAGTTATGGAACCATACACAACAGCAACCATTGCCATTTCAGTATTATTTAATAAACTTTCTGCCACATAAATTCCTACTATACTGTTTTTTAAACCAACTTCAATACTAATTGTGAAATTGTTTTTTCCTCCTAATCGTATATATTTAGCAACTATATAAACAACGAGCATTGAAACAAAGTTCAATAATAGAGCCCAGGGAACAAGATATAAATAATTAGAAATTCCTTTGTTCGTTCCTTCTTCAAAAAATATAATAACAGCAAAAACAGTGAATAAAATCAATGGTAAAATTACCCGTAAAGGCCTTTGTGTTTTAATTGCAAATCTAAAAAAATTATGTCTAATTATCATTCCTATTAATATTGGAATAATAATTGTAAATAGAATGTTTGCGATTGTATTATAAACACTTAAATGAATATTACTTTCAACGCCAATAAAATACTGTAAGCTAAGTTTTACAATTAAGGGTAATGTAACCAATATTATTAGACTATTTATTGCCGTTAATGAAACAGATAAAGCTAAATTTCCTTTTAACATGTGTGTTATTACATTTGTGGCTGACCCCCCTGCACAAGCTGAAATTAAAATGAAACCAACTTTTACAACTGGAGCTAAACTAGTAAATCCAATTAATAGGAATGTAACGAGTGGTAATAATATCTGACCTATGATTCCTGTTAATGCCGGCTTGGGGTATTTGTATATATTAGTAAAATCCTTTTTTTCAAGAGATAAACCCATTCCCATCATTATAATGATTAAGGATAATGGTAAAAGATATGTAGAAAAAATAGATTGCATTTGCTATAATTTACAAGAAACACAAAGTTATAAAAATCTAAAAAAGAAACTAAGCATTTAACATTGTTTAGTTTTTCTTTTTTATTAGTTTAAAGCCATGTCTGACAGGCAAATACCTTTTGAAAAAAAATTCGAAAAAAATTCTTTGTACTTATAAATTCAATAATTAAAAACCCTCACCGAAGTGAGGGTAAATCCTAACAAATTTTCAAACACATTTTTTATTAACACATAATCAACCCAAACACTTAAATTTGCAAGGATTTATTTTGTGATTTAGATTCAAATATTAAAAAAGACGGAGAAGTTAATTTTAGAATTAGGCACATCACATGTTAATCTCGATTTAATTTTAGAGTTATATAAATCTCCTAACCAAAATATATTCCTCTCCGCCTAATATTATTCTTGCTTATTAGATAAGCTTAATCAAATTTACCCTACTTAAATAAACCTTTTCTATAATTTCACGTTAAATATAAAAAGTAAATTATGGCGTACACATTACAAATTGGAGTTAAAGCTCCAGATTTTAAGCTCCCAGCAACTGATGGTAAAACATATGAGCTTTCTGATTTTAATGAGAAAATACTAGTAATATTTTTTACATGTAATCATTGTCCTTATGTTATTGGCTCTGACGAAGTAACTAGAAAAACCGCTCAAAAATATAGCACAAAAGGAGTTCGTTTTATTGGTATTAATTCTAATAGTAAAAACACATATTCTGAAGATAGTTTCACAAATATGGTCAGCCGAATGAAACAATATAAGTTTCCCTGGCTTTACCTATACGATGAATCACAAAAAACTGCGTTAGCATACGGTGCTTTAAAGACACCTCATTTTTATGTTTTTGATGAAAAACGGGAACTAATATATACCGGAAGAGCTGTTGACAATCCAAAAGATGCCTCTAAAATTACTATTAATGATTTAGAACAAAGTCTTGATGAGTACTTTGATGGAAAAGAAATTTCAACACCGGTAACAAATCCTATAGGTTGTAATATTAAATGGGAAGGTAAAGATGCGCATTGGATGCCATCAGATGCTTGTGATCTGATCTAATAAGAAAATAATGGATTAATTTATTCTTAAATCGTCTTCTTTTTGATTTTCGTCAATATACTTATCAATTTTTGAATAGTCAGTTACTATTTCAATCTTATCAATGTTCTCTGTTAAGAATGAATAATAAACCTCAACAAAGAAATCCTCAATTGAATATAAATTTAATAAATGAGCTCCTCTTTTTAATACTGTTAGATGTTTGCCTTGATCCAGTAATATCATTCCCTGATCAGCTAATGTCATTTCTATAAAATCATTTCTATTCATACTCTTTTTTTGAATTTATTGTTGTTTCATTAATTCAAACAAGGGAAGTGTCGACAATGTTTAAAAATTGTAATTTATATTTGGGGCTTTTTGTTAATTTGTAGTTGTATTTTTGTTTTAAACTTAATCCCAATTAGCATGCATTTTACAAAGGCTTTAATTCACGGCAGATTGATTAAACGCTATAAACGTTTTTTAGCAGATGTCATTCTCGATACCGGAGAAATTATTACTGCTCATTGCACCAATTCCGGAACAATGAAAAGCTGCCTTGAAGACAACGCCGAAGTTTACTTAACTCCAGTTAATGATCCAAAACGTAAAACCAAATTTACTTGGGAAATGATTAAAATTAATAACGATTGGGTTGGAGTAAATACAGGGAATCCTAATAAACTAGCATTTGAAGCTGTTAAGAATGGTGAAATTGAAAAACTTAAAGGATATACTGAAGTAAAACGTGAAGTAACATTTGATGATAGTCGTTTTGATGTAATGGCAAAAAACAAAAAAGAAACCTGTTTTATTGAGGTTAAGAATGTAACATATAAAAAAGAAAACTATGCCTTATTCCCTGATGCAGTTACTAGTCGAGGCAAAAAGCATTTGGAAACGCTCATAAAAGTTAAAGAACAAGGAATGAGAGCTGTTATGTTGTTTATTATTCAACGAACCGATGTTGATATTTTTGCTCCTGCAAAAGAAATTGATCCCGCATATGCTGAAAGCTTTAAAAAAGCATACGAAAAAGGAGTAGAAATAATTCCTTTTCAAGCAAAAGTTACACCTGAAAAAATAGAATTATTAAAAGAGCTGTCTTTTGAGCTATAATTTAAGAATTCTTTTACTTATACTTCTACTTTATATTCAACGAACTCATACTTCTGATTCCGCAATTGAGGACTAAATCCTGATTCACGAATTGCATTTTGAATACCTTCTGCATCGAATTTAAAATCTGCTCCTGCCGATGAAACCACGTTCTCTTCAATCATAATTGATCCAAAATCGTTAGCGCCAGCATGTAAACAAACCTGTGCCACATCCTTTCCCACAGTTAACCACGAAGCTTGAATATTTTTTACATTGGACAGCATTATTCGGCTTATGGCTATTGTTCTAATATATTCTTCTGAACTAATTTGATTTGTAATTCCTAGTTCCTTTTGCAAAAAAGTATCCTCATCTTGAAATGGCCAAGGAATAAATGCTAAAAATCCGGGCGACGATTCTGGCTTTTCCGATTGTACATTTCGAATTGCAATTAAATGTTCTATTCTTTCCCTTTTAGTTTCAACGTGGCCAAACATCATGGTTGCCGACGTAAGCATATTCAGCTTATGTGCTTCTCGCATTACATCAAGCCACTGTTGTGAATTGGCTTTCCCAGGAGAAATACTTTTTCTAACCCGATCGCATAATATCTCTGCACCTGCACCAGGCAGACTATCAAGTCCTGAATTAATTAATGCTTCTAAAATTTCTTTATACGATTTCTTTTCTAATCGTGCTAAGTGTACAATTTCCGGTGGACCTAAAGCATGTAATTTCAAATTCGGATATAAAGATTTTAAATCGCTAAATAGATTTGTATAAAAATCAAGTTTTAGCTTTGGATGTAATCCTCCTTGTAATAAAATTTGGTTTCCTCCTAATCTAAAAAGTTCTTCAATTTTTGTTTTGTATTCGTCAATACTTGTTACGTAAACACCTTTATCGTTTGGCTTTTTGTAAAAATTACAGAATTTACATTGCGAAATACAAGCATTTGTAATATTTATATTTCTATCGATTTGCCATGTAACTATTTTATCGGGCTTTTGAATTTGGCGTAATTGAGACCCTACAAAGATCAGTTCTTCTAAAGGAGCGTCATTATACAACAAAAGACCTTCATCAATTGTTAAAAACTCTAGGTTAAGTGCTTTTTTATATAAATCTTTTAATATCATATTATTTAAATTGGTCACAAAAATAATTAAATATCTACGTGTTGCAATTTTATTAACTTTACAATTGAAATTAATAAAAGTTTAAAATGAATATAAAAATATCCAAAACATCCAAAATCCAGGCAGATTTACCTGTAATATATTTAGCAAAAAACGAAAATGATTTAAAAGATTTTTCATTTTCTCCAAGCGAATTTGAATTTATAAAAAAACAGGCTGCTGATAAAAAGAATATAGTGAAAATCAATTCTTATGTTAAATGGTCGTACATACACTGGATTGACATTGAGACAGAAGAGTATAAAACCAAAGAAAAACTAAGAAGATCTGCAGGGACTTTATACCAAACTTTAAAAGAAAATAAGCACGAAGAAATTATAATTGTTGATTTAAGTAAAAAATCTGATTATGCAACTTCATATGTAGAAGGAATTACTTTAAGCCATTATCAGTTTTTAAAATACTTTAGTAAAGCCGATGAAAAGAAAAATCACCTAAAAAAAGTATTTATTTACAGTTCAAATGTTAGTAATGAACAAATTGAAGAACTTATTCTTCTGAATGAATCGGTCTCTTATACTAAAGATCTTGTAAATGAACCGGTTTCTTATTTAAATACAGAACAGTTTTCACAAGAAATTGTAAAACTCGGAACAAAAGCAGGATTTGATGTGGAAGTATTAAATAAAAAGAAGATCGAATCCTTAAAAATGAACGGTTTGTTAGCGGTAAACAAGGGAAGCATCGACCCTCCAACTTTTACAGTCTTAACTTGGAAACCTGAAAATGCAGTTAATAAAAAACCGTACATTTTAGTAGGCAAAGGCGTTGTTTACGATACTGGTGGAGTAAATATTAAACCAGGAAGCTATATGGATACAATGAAGTCTGATATGGCTGGTGCTGCCAGCGTTGTCGGTACATTTTATGCAATGGCTAAATCAAAAACTCCTGTTTATATAATTGGATTAATTCCTGCAACCGATAATCGTCCAAATGCAAATGCTTATGTTCCCGATGATGTTATTACAATGCACAG
>JAQIBH010000109.1 GCA_027859205.1 Bacteroidales bacterium
TAAAATACAGCATCAATATTTGTTGAAGCGTCGCGAGCAAAATTACGCACCCACGAAGCACTTTGGTTCGTATTGTGAACAATACCCCCAGAATAAGAGAAAAATGGCAGGCTTAGTAAGCCCACTAAAAGTAAAGTTATTCTTTTCATAATGAGTTTATTTTAGTTTCAAGCTAAAGATATATTTTTTGAGAAAAGAAATGAAAAAAAAACCGACCAAAATGCAAATAATTTTTGATCAAAGTTTCTAATAATCAATTAATAGGCTAATATATAAGTATTTACAATGTTATATAATTAGGATTAATTTTATAATTTTTCGACTGTAAAAACTACATATTTGAAAGAATATCTTGTAAAAAGAGTATATATAAAATTATTATTTTAGAATACAGACTTTAACAGTGGTTTATCTTTAAATTTTGTTTTATGACCAGAACCAAGGGCAATATTTAAACCAAAACGGAAATTAGCCGATGTGGTTTTGTGTCCCCATAAAGCGGCAGAAGCATTGTCCGAGATAATATAAATTTGTAAAGGAGCTCCACCTAGTACTAATCCAAAGCCTATATTATTATATGAACCGTTCATAATCGAATAACTAATACTTGTTGACAGTCCTCTTAAATGTGCATTTGCTGAAAAGGTAAAAGCCTGATTTAAATTACTATTATAATAATACGAACGGGAAAGAAATCCAAGATCAAAATTTTTGGAAACCGCAAAATTTGCACCAATATAAATTTTTGAGCCTAATGATGTTTTATATGATTCGGCAGTATTTGAAACAGTAAAACTGTTCATTAAAGAATCGCTCATTGTTTCAAACGGAGAAACATCAGAATCGGAACTTCCAATTTCGTCACTAACATCAAATCCTTTAAATGAATAACTACCTGTTAATTCAAGCGTAGTTACATCTTTAGCATCCCATTTTATATATCCTAAATCAATTACACTTAAGGATATAGATAGTTTATCAATTGGCTTGTAATTAATTCCAAAATCAATGCCTAAACCCATATTAGAATGTGATAATGCATAATCAATTAAAGAATCAGTATTTTCAATAAAACTTGGAATTGTAAAGCCGTTAAAGTCACCATCATCATTGGTTGTGGCAATTAAAGGAGACGAGGTTCGTACAACTGCATTGGCATTTATATAAAGAGAATCACGACTAGAATACATTGTTAAATCATTATCGTTAAAATCTGAAGATATATTAGCATGACCAAATAAAACTTTTGCTCTTATCCCAAAGGATAAATTATCATTTATTTTTTTTGAAATACCCAGACCATATTCGCGATAAAAGGTAGAGTTAAGACCTAAATAGCTTAAGTCGGCATTTTGATTTATAAAACTTCGATTTCCATCTAATGCCAACACTAACAAATCTTTAGGGTAATTAATTGATGCAGTTAGTTTTTCTGATATGTTAACTGAAAAATACCAGGTGTTAACTCTAAAACCAAAAGAAAGAAGATCCGTTCTAAAGTCTTCATAAAAGAAATTATTATCATCTAACTTAGAAAGAAAATCGGAAGTGTTAAATTCTGCATCGGGATGTAAAAACGTTACTAATGAATCGTTGCTTGGATGTTTCATTATTACGTCGGTTAAAGCTAATTGGTTATTCCCTGCTTCAATTTGAATTGATGAAACCACAGGAAGTCCAAGAAAAAAGCTGTATGAAGGTTGTAATGCAGGGTTCATTATTGTTGATTGAGGAATCTTATTCATATAATAAAGTGTTTGCGGATCTTGTGCCGAAACAGATTTAGAAATGATTGTGTAGAAAAATATAAGTATTAAAATTATATAGTTTTTTCTAAGTTTCATATTATAGATGTTTAAACGTAGTTATAAGTTAGCCTTGAAATCTAAACTCACACTTAAATTAAAATCAATTAAATAATCTGTAAAGAATTTAACAGATATAAGATCTCCATTTGAATCTGACGGTGTTTTTAGACCCGCTCTTATAATTCCGTATCTGACTTTTTCTAAATTAGTAATTCTTTCATTTGTAAACTCAACAAGTGAAGTTTTTACCCCAGGACTTGTAACCAAGCTAGTCGCCGGATCAACTTGCCCGGAACTTATTATTGGGATTGAGTACGCCGAAAATAAGGTGTCAACATGATTATAATTTGAATCTAGAAAATATATTTGGAAATCGATATCAAGAGGTAAACCATTTGAAACTTCTAATAATACACTTACCTTTTCTATGTAATCAGCATCTTC
This sequence comes from Bacteroidales bacterium, assembly GCA_027859205.1. GTDB lineage: Bacteria > Bacteroidota > Bacteroidia > Bacteroidales > UBA12077 > UBA12077. The sequence continues at coordinate 2,253 of JAQIBH010000109.1, forward strand.
AAAAAAGTTAATATCCATTGTATCTTCTAGAGCAAAACTGTCAGCTTTAAAGTATAGAGGAAGAATAAATTCAAGATCAATATTTACTTCACTAGCATCAGTAACAAAATTGGCTGAATCTATCAGATCAGTCGGATTCGCCGGATTTGAGGCTGCCGATATATTATATTCAAGCCTGGAAGGTAAAAATGCCAAGAAATCTTTAATAGTTGAATTAGTACTATCGATTGGAATAGTTACTTCTTTATAAAAATCGGAATTAATATAATCGGATATTTCTGGATAAGCATATCTAAAAGGATTATCTGTTAAATCCAGCGCTATAGAATCTTCATTAGCATTAAACCCTGTAAATCGGGAAATATTAATTTCGGCGGGAACACCATATGAGTTTCCAATATTAAGATTAAGTATGGGGTTTTCGAAACGAATATACCCGTCAAGTGTATTTTCAAAAAACCCAAGTTCTATTTCCCCAGCTTCGCTTACCAATTCATAATCACCTATGTATCCAAATATTGCTTTAAAATCTAAATTTTCTAATGTAGCATTTATCTCTATATCTTCTCCTGCAGTTACTCCTGCTCCGTTGTTAGTTAGTTCTACGCTAAAATTAACAGGTAAATATTTAAACGTTGAGTCTATAGTTACAGAATCGATTAAATAAATAGTATAACCATCAAGTGGAGATGGAGTTGGATTAACCGTAACATTAGGTCCGACATCAATTGGGGGACTAATAAAAGGACTTCCGTTCTTTCTTATAGTTGGGCAAGTAATAATAATTTTGGCCGGAATCTGAAATTGAGAAGTAATATCAAAAACCAGATTCCCTTGGTTTAAGATCATACTATCCAACATTTCTCCTTTCCCAAATGAAAATGGGAACGTTTTGGTACTGTCAATTGTTACTGTCGAATCCACACCCCATCCAGAAGGAATAGTAAAATTAGATTCAATAAAAAACTGTATAAAATCTTGAGAAGGAATTTCCAGTAAATCGTTAGCAGTAAATGAGAATAACGAATCTGAGTATGTAATATATAATAATCCGTCGGCATCTGAACTTATAAAACTGGAACTATCGAACTCACTAATAATATTATCAAAACTTAATGATCCATAAGCTAATGGAGTTAGTACACCTGCTCGAATTTCAATATCCGTGTCCAGATTATTAATATCGAATTCATCTCTCATACATTGAGTAAATACGATAATTATAAAGATGGAAAATATTATTTTGAAATTTTTCATAACTTTAGAG
>JAQIBH010000122.1 GCA_027859205.1 Bacteroidales bacterium
AACGCACATTTGATTGGGAAATATAAACTTCCAGATTATAGATTAAAAAGAAAACAAAAAAATGAATTATCTTTAAAAAATAATAGCGAAAAATAGTCAACCTATTTTAGCACGAGACCAAAAGCCAATATTTACATGCATCCTAATTTTTTTAATCCTCAATAGTTTTTCTCAAGCTATAGAATATTATGACAATATTAATTTTGAAGATTCATGTAGCTATTTGTACTTTGATTCATCTGAACCACCTATTTGGCAAATTGGAACTCCTAACAAAACATTTTTTGATTCAGCATATTCCTCTCCTAATGCAATAATTACAGATACAGTTAACTATTACCCAATAAACAACAAGGTACACGAAAAAGGCTATCGTAATAAATCTTTAACAGATGAGCAAAAAGCAAGCAATAAAGAAAAATCAAAAATTCGTGCAAGAGTTGAACATGTGTTCGGGTTTATGGAGCAAAGCATGAATGACCTGACTGTAAGGTCTATTGGAATAAAAAGGGCAACAGGTATTATAGGGTTGATAAATTTGACATACAATTTATTCCGTTACGAGCAAGTAGTACGTTTAGAAATGTTAAAAGCTAGAGCTTGTTAGTTAGTTAGCTGCAAAAAAAAAGATTAATTGATATGATGATTCTATATAATTATTGTACTTTTGAATTGATTTGAGAAATTCGTTATAGGGTTCTGCGATTTTTTTAAATCATTCCAATTTAATGTTGGAAAATATTGAATTTTTAGAACCCACTATAATTAATATTTAATTAACAAAATATGCAATGTAAACATGTATATTAGCACCTAATATCAAGGCATGGGAATTTTTTAATTAAAGTAGTTTTCAATTATCCAAATTATCCACTTGTATCATTTATAGACAAACCTTTAAACATTCTATTATGAAAAATTCAATTCTTTTTCTCTTGTTATTCTGTTTGGGTTTTCTTCTTTCCCCAGATGTTATTGCACAGAAAAAAGCTACAATTTTCCAGGAAGTAACTGAAATTCCTGATGGGAAAGCGGTGGTATATTTCTATCGTATCAATAGATTTAATACGATTACAAATTTTAGAATAAATGATGGCAATAAACCCGTTTCGGGGGCTCAGTTACATGTAAAAGGATATATCGTCTATTTTACAGAGCCTGGTAAAAAGGAATTCTGGGCACAGGTAGCGGAAACAAAATCTCAAATTGAGATTAACATTGAAGCTGGTAAGAGTTATTTTGTGTCAGGAAGGGTGGTGCCAGGCCAATGGAAACTGGGAAAGCCATTACTTTTGGAGGTTCCAAAAGAAGAGGCTTTGAAAGAGATTAAAAAGTGTAAATTGCTTGTTGAGGAGTAGATATTGGTTAATTTGAAAGGTCGGTTTTTTCCATAAAGTCACTCTGAGCTATAGTCAACATCAGAATGTGAATTTTAACTTGTTATGGGTTGATCATTACTTCCCACTCAAACACCCAAAAACATCTATAAACTCATCACTCATCTCCGGAGTAAGATCTTCCTTTTATATAAACTTATTAGTCTTAAAGATTATAGCACAAGTACAGGTAAGTTTATTGTAAACAAATAATTAAATTATGAAAAATAATGAGGCTCGTCTTGCATTTTATTCAATAAAAGAGAATAAACCTCTAAATGAAATAATAGATAATCTTTCCTCATTTAATAATTACCTAATCAATCTATATAATAAAAAATATCCTCGAAAGCCAAAGAATCGAGATGTATATCAAAGAATCTTTATTCAAGCGAATCACCTGAAAAACCATAAATCATTTTTAAAAAATAATTTAATAGCTGCTCAATGGACAATAGAACGAGTAATTAGCAATATTCAAGACTTTCAATTGAATAAATCACTGAAAAGACTCATTAAAGATATAATTTGCGATCTTCAACCTATAATAAAATATCATGATCCCGAACATGATTTTACTTGGTTATTGGGAAATACAAATGTTCATATATCTAACTTCTATCATAATTTATCCTATCACATATTTTGGACTGGTTTTCCATCAAGTGAAGATAATGCAGTAGTTTTATCATCCTCTGCTCCTTTTTTAATCCGTCAATCCATAGAATATAAGATTAAGAGGGTTTTAGGAATATATCGTTTGCTTATTGATGGAGTAGATGATATTAGATTAATAGAAAAATGTTTTAAAGTAATAGAAAAGAATAAAAATTATTATAAAATAAAGAATTTTGATTTTGATATAGTTAATCAAATTTATTCGTGGACAAATTTTTATATTCATGCAGGAATTAGACCATTTCCTTGGATAACTGAAAATGCAATAGATTATTTAAACTCTTTATTTCATGTTCATAAAGACAAAGCTAAACTATCATTTTCTTTATATGGAGGAATTGAAGTCAAACAAGAAGATTTAGATGAAATAAGAAATAACACTAAACAAAACTTCAGGAAGTTATGTGGCGATAAAATGAAAATCATATGGATTGAGAAACCTGAGGTTAGAATTATTAAATAAAAAATAGCATGAAAAGCTACAGTTGCTAACAATGCATCATACAACATAAGGGTTACAGAAGATTTTTGTAAGTTTTTGCAAGAAACAAGCTCCGCCAAATCTGCGATTTGACTAATTAATAAAAAAGGCTAAATTTGTGTCTAATCGCATATGTGGCTCACAGCTATTTTGACAGGTAAACCTTTCAAAATCCCTTACGTCGCATATGCTCACCGTTAGCGGTAATAGCTCTTCAAATTTTTATTTACGCTATAATTTTCAAAAAGCTTTTTTTTTCAACGGGTTGAAAAAGCAAAGCGGTCTGACAACTTATTAACTGG
>JAQIBH010000178.1 GCA_027859205.1 Bacteroidales bacterium
AATAGATTATTTTGTCTTGAATCTTGATACTCATATCTTGATACTTTGATGCCTAAAATAATAAAGAGTCTTAATATCATCTGTTTAGTCGTATTCTTATATCGAACTGACGTTATTAGTTTTCTCTTAAAACGTATTCGTCGTATTCTATTTCAAACCTAAGTTTATGCCTTGATTCTTCTTGAGCCAAAGATACAAACACATCTCTCATTTCTTCATCTTCAGCTTGTTTTGCCAATTCGTAATAAAGTTTAAATGCAGCCTTTTCATTACTCATTGCAACAAGCAAAGCCTCTGAATAAGTCATATTAGGTGTAGCTTTAACTTCTGCCATGTAATCACTAATTTTCAAATCGGCAATCTTCTTTGCTTCAATCTTAAATGAGCCTTCTTTTTTAATTTGAGTTAATCGTGCTTTATGTTTAATTTCTTCTTGTGCAAAAGAGGTAAATACAAAACGCATATCAACAGTTTTTGCATTTTCGGCCAATTGATTATAAAAATCAACAGCATCTTGCTCAGCTTTTATTGCAAAATCAAGAACTTCATCAATTGATTTAAAATTTCCCATTTTTATATTTTTTTGTTCTTAAGAATATTAATTTTCAATAACAACTTATTTTATTTGGCTTTATCAAATGAGTTTTTAAAATACTCGTCAAAATATTTAACAACAAAGTCGCAACCATGTTTAAAAACTTTATTTAAATTATCCTTTTCAGTATATATAAACTCGTAACTGGTCTTCTTATCAGCTCCAGATAACAATTCAAATATTTCTTTTCTGATTTCATCAACAGAATCAATTTTCATTTCTGTAAATTGATTAAATATTTGAACCAATTGCATGAAATTTTCCACCTCAACTTTACCCTTGAACTGTTTTTCAAAAATCTGAATATTCTTCTGAGTATTTGTAAAACTACCAGATGTTTCGATAGGGAAAGTTGCTGGAAGAATCAAATTAGCCTGTTTTGCTGTTTCAGTCAAGAAATAATCCTGAACCATAACAAACTCTGACTCAGAAAACCATTTCTGTACTTTTTCTTTATCAGTTGAACACCCAATAGGATCTTCACCAAAGATGTAGAATTTCTTAATTAAACTTTCGTTTAACAATTCATTCATGCATTTATCACCCTGTACAGGTAATTCTTTTGTATTCCATTTTTTAGTAAGTTCTTTAAGATATTTATCGTCAGCTAAATCGATATTCCCAACACCATTTTTAGATGATATTCCCATATCGAATATGCCCTGAGAGTTATTCTTTTCTTTTAATGAGATTAGGCCATTAGCAGTTTTCCCTAATTTCCCTGTTATCATTGCTAAATTGAATAATTCTTTACTTACATTAGTAGAAACCTCTTTTTCTGAGAATACCAAAACTGCATTTAGTTCATTATTGTAGCCTTCGGCAAATTCAGCAATAATGCTTTCACAACAAACGCCAGAGTGACTAACCAAATCTTCGAAATTTTCACTTGCTAAGTTTTTCTTATACTTATCAAAATCGTTGCAATTATCTTTAATAAACATTGCATTTTGCAATCCTTTTTCTATTAAATAATAATTAACTGCTTTTATAAAATGATAATATGATTTAATTTTAATGGTCTTATCTACTTTATGCTCCAATGCACTCAAGTCTTTATTGGTAACTAATTCAACGGGAGTATTTTCAATTTCACGAGCATTATTTATCATAAAACTGACAACTGCATTATCCATATTTATCTCTGAACCTAATAAATATATTTTACTAGCCTCTTTTATTTGCTCAAATGGAACATTTGCTTCGGAATTTCCGCTATACCATCTTCCCTGCCCTACGTAATGAAAACTTGAGATATTATTTGTTTTAGCTCCTACTCTTGCTAGTTTCTGAATTAAATACATTTCTTCATTACTTAAACGAGCACCTGCAAAGAATCCGTTTTCATCGGGATTTGCATTTTTAATTTCATCAGCTACAATTTCAAAAGCTTTTTGCCAACTAATTACTTCAAAGTTACCATCCACTTTTAATAATGGCTGTGTTATACGTGTTGTATCATTCATTATACCGTATCCAAATTTTGGGTAACGACAAATATTTCCATCTTTATTGATTAATCCTTCTTTACCTTTCACTTTCCAAACAAACTCAGATTTATGATGATATTCAATTTCGCAACCTACAGAACAATAATTACAAATAGTATTTACCGTATCTAGTTTAACGGGGCCAGGTTTAAAAGTAACATTTTCTGTAATAGCACCTGTAGGACAAGTTGAAATACACGCTCCACACGATTCACAATCTGTTTCGGTTAATGAATTACCCATACTAGGAGCAATAAATGTATCGAAACCACGATTAACCAGCCCTAAAGCATTTGCACCAACTACCTCTTTACATATTCTCACACAACGTGCACACAGAATACATTTATTCGTATCAATCTCAATAAATGGATGAGAGAAATCTATTTCATGCGAATGAAAATCACCTTCAAAACGCTTCTGATCTGCATCGTATTGCGTTGAATATTTTTTAAGATCACAAGTATGAAATTCGGTACAACCACACTCAAAACAACGTTCAGCTTCGTGTTTTGCTACTTCTTCTCCATCATATCCTAATTCTACCTCTTTAAAATTAATGCGATCATCAGCGGCAAGAACAGGCATTTCTTCTCGAATCTGGTTTTGGTATCTGCCTAAAAAATCACTCGAAGTTAATTCCTTAAAATTATCTCTTCGACTTATAAATTCTTTTGGTTTAGCCTCTATTTGTATTCCCATTAAATACTGATGACAACTACGACTAGCTATTTGTGATTGAGCTACCGCTTCAATAATTGTTGCAGGACCTGATACTCCATCACCTGCTGCAAAAATTGATTTTGCTCCGGTTTGTAAAGTAGTTTTATCAGCATCAATATCTCCCCAACGATTAACTTCTAATTTCCCGTCGGTTGCAAACTCATTAATATCATCTAAAAAATTAACTTCTGTTTTCTGACCAATTGCTGCTAAAGCATAATCAAGTTCAATTTCAAATTCAGAACCATCAATTGGTACCGGACGACGACGACCCGATGCATCAGGTTCACCTAATTCCATTTTCAGGCAAGTCATTGATTTTAACTTACCATCTTTGTCCTTATTAACTTTTGTAGGATTAGTAAGGAACATATATTCTACACCTTCAACTTTTGACTCATGAATTTCAATCGGATTTGCAGGCATTTCTTTTTCGGTACGACGATAAATTACATAAACTTTCTCGGCGCCACAGCGTAATGATGTGCGACAGCAGTCCATAGCTGTATTACCTCCACCAACAACAGCAACTGTTTTTCCTTTAAAGTCATAAACCTGACCTGTCATCTCCATATTTCTAAGGAAATCAATTCCTGAATAGACATTTTCAGCATCATCACCCTCACAGCCTATAAGTGTTCCTCGTTGTGAACCTATTGTTAATATTACTGAATCATAATCTTTTTGAAGCTCTTTATAACTTACGTTATCTCCTAACTTTTTATTATAAAAAATATTTGTTCCTAATTCAGTAACAGATGCTACTTCTTTATCTAAAATATCATTTGGTAGTCGATACTCGGGAATCCCATAGCGTAACCAACCTCCAGGATTTGGACTTGCTTCGAAAATATCACACTGATGACCTTTTTGTTGTAAAAAATATGCTGTTGATAATCCACCAGGACCCGCACCAATAATAGCAACTTTTTTCCCTGTTGATGCATTCACTTCTGGAATATACCTTGTTTCTGATATTAAATCCTGATCGGCAGCAAAACGTTTCATGTAATCAATACCTACTGCAGCACCTTCGTCCAAATTATTTCGACGACAAGCTACCTCGCATGGACGAACACAAACGCGACCACAAATTGCTGGCAATGGATTTGTTTCTTTTATTAAACCGATAGCTTCACTGTACAGGCCTTTTTCAATCAATGAGATGTAACCTTGCACATCAACTCCTGCGGGGCACGTTTGCTTACATGGCGCTTCACAATCGGCATTATGATTACTTACCAATAAATCTAGTGCTGTTTTTCGTGCTATTTTTACTTTTTCATTTTCTGTTTCAACATTCATTCCCTCTTGAATCTTTGTTGAACAGGATGGCTGCATTCCTTTCATTCCTTCGACTTCAACAACACATACAAAGCATGATGAAAATGGTTTTAAGCGCGGATCATTACATAATGTAGGAATCTCTATTCCATTTCGTTTAGCTAATTTAAAAATGGATTCTCCTGGATTTCCTTTTATATTTTTTCCGTTTAGAATTATATTTAACTGATTGCTCATTTTCTTTTTTAATTTGGTTATTGATTTATTAATTATCAATTAAAATTTGAATTATGATAATAAAATAGCATCAAACTTACACTTACTATAACACACTCCACATTGAGTACATGCATCCGTTCGAATAAAATGTACTTCTTTTCGTCCTCCGTCAATTGCATCTACAGGGCAATTTTTAGCACATACCGTACAACCTGTACAAGTATCTGGATTTACAGTATATGTAATAAGTTTTTTACAATTCTTAGCCGGACATTTTTTATCAATAATATGAGCTTCATACTCATGGCGAAAATATTTTATGGTAGTCAATACAGGATTTGGTGCTGTTTGGCCTAATCCACAAAGTGAATTATCTTTAATTTGATATGCTAATTCTTCTAATTTTTCGATATCACCTTCCTTACCTTCACCTTCGGTAATTCTAGTAAGAATCTCTAACATTCGTTTGGTTCCAACACGACAGAAAGTACATTTACCACACGATTCTTTGCAAGTAAAATCAAGAAAAAACCGTGCAATATCAACCATACAAGTTGTTTCATCCATTACAACCATACCACCTGAACCCATTATTGCTCCAGTTGCATTTACTGAGTCATAATCAACAATTGTATCTGCGAGATAATCTGGAATACAACCACCTGATGGTCCACCTAACTGAACAGCCTTAAACTTTTTACCATCGGTTATTCCACCACCTAATTTAAATATGATATCTTTAATTGAAACTCCCATAGGAACTTCAACAGATCCACCATGATTAATCTTACCGGTTAAGGCAAATACTTTTGTACCTTTACTTTTTTCAGTACCATATTTAGAATACGATTCTGCTCCATTTAATAAAATATATGGAATATTAGCAAAAGTTTCTACATTGTTAATATTAGAAGGTTTACCCCATAATCCAGCTTCAGCAGGAAAAGGAGGACGCTTACGTGGCATTCCTCTTTCACCTTCAATAGATGCCATAAGTGCTGTTTCTTCGCCGCAAACAAAAGCTCCAGCTCCTTCCTTAACATATAAATTGAAATTGAAATCCTTAACTCCCATTATATCTTTTCCTAAAAATCCTCTTTCTCTGGCTTGATCAATTGCAATATTTAATCGTTTTATTGCCAACGGATATTCAGCACGGCAATAAATAACACCCTCACTTGCTGCAATTGCATATGCACCAATGATTAAGCCTTCAATTACAGCATGCGGATCACCTTCTAAAAGTGAACGATCCATGAATGCTCCTGGGTCACCTTCATCGGCATTACAAATAATATATTTCACATCGGATTTATTTTTAAAAGCAAATCTCCATTTTAGTCCGGTTGGGAATCCTCCACCACCACGACCACGAATACCTGAATCCAAAACAGTTTGAATAACTTGTTCTTGAGAAATTTTACCTTCAAGTATTTCCTTAATGGCCTTGTATCCATCTTGTCCTTCGTATTCCGTAATATTTTCGGGATCAATAACGCCACAATTACGTAAAGCAATTTTTACTTGTCCGTCCCAAAATGAATCATCTTTAGATTTAACAAAATCACTTTTTACAATAAAATCGTTTACCGGTTCATTTTGCTTCAAATGCTTGTTAAAAATCTCAACTGCTTTCTCCTCATCAATTTCACCATATAAATACGAACCAGTTTCATCAATTACCTCAACCAATGGTTCACGGAAACACATTCCAATACAACCCGTTTTCTTAATTTCAATATCAAGTTTGTCAGTCTCTTGTAAGGCCTTGAGTTTATCATATACTTTATAAGCACCGGCAGCAATTCCGCAACTTGCCAGTCCTACTAAAACTTTAGTTTTTTTCATTTTAAAATCTTTTGGTTTTTCCAATTGGAATAAATTAATTACGTTCCTTAAGCTTGATTTCCTTTACGATGCGCACAGCTTGATTTCCTGTGAGTTTAGCGTAAGTCTCATCTCCAATCATCATAACAGGAGCAAGAGGACAACAACCAAGACAAGCAACAGACTCAAGAGTAAATAGTCTGTCTTCGGAAGTTTCTCCATCCTTAATTCCTAAAGCGTCTTCAACAGCTTCAGAAATTGCAGTGGCATTCTGCACATGACATGCAGTTCCATGACATACTTTCACAATATGTTTTCCAACCGGATTTAATCTGAACTGGGTGTAAAAGGTAGCAACACCGTACATTTCGCTAAGTTTTAATCCTGTAAGGGCAGATATTTTTATAAAAGATTCCGCAGGCAGATATCCAAAAATATCTTGAGTTCCCTGCAATATTGGGATCAAATTACCTTTTTTACTTTTATACTTCTCTATTAATGGATCTATTAAAGCAAGATCCACAGGAGTCTGCACTGCAGCTTCTTTTTCTTGTGATATTCGTTTAACACGCATAGTTAAAAACGCTTAGTTTATTAATTAATGGTTTCAAAATAATTGCTTAATATATAATTTTGATTTCTGATTACCAAGATATCTAATATGTCCTTTAAAACGTATACTCTAAACTCTAACGATACTGAGTTTTATGAATATTATTTAAATTAATTCTAATTACAATTTTTATCAAATACATATATTAATTTATTTTTATATGTATACATTTTACTTTGATACAAAAGTATATTTTATCTTTTGAGTTTTACATAACAAATGTCAAATGAAAAACTATCAAATGTCAAATGAAAAACTATTATAAAACATGAAATCCAATTTAAAATAAAAATTGAATAGTTTTGAGATTTAATTTTAGACTAGAATTTTATAATTAGAATTATAATTATGTGGGTGTCCAAAAAGTAAAGTTTTTAATTTTACATGTCATGTTGAGCCTGTCGAAACATCTCATTTTAAAAGGAATAAATTCTTCGATAAACTCAGAATGACAAACTCCTTGTTCTTTTTGGACATCCTCATCAAGCAAACATTTATATTATTAAAC
>JAQIBH010000183.1 GCA_027859205.1 Bacteroidales bacterium
AAGCTGCAGTAAATTCAGCTATTTCTGAAGCTGCAAACCAAATGCTACACCAGGAAGATTATGCAGGAATGAATGCTATATTGGACAGAGCATCGAGAATGCAACTTAACGAACTTGTCATAAAAAAAGGCGATTTTAACTTATCAATTCGTTCAGGAAATGGAAGCTCAAGTGGACACGCATTTTCAGAACCATTTGTAGAATCGGCTCATCCAGAAATTCATGATGAAGTTAGGGAAAAGGAAGTTGCATTGAAGTCTGTTGAAAAAGAAAATCAGGAATATAAAGATACGATTAATGCTGTTATGGCTGGAACATTTTATCGTTCTGCCGGTGCTGATCAACCTGCTTTTGTAGAAGAAGGTACAGAAGTTAAAGAAGGCGATCCTATTTGTATTTTGGAAGCAATGAAACTATTTAACGAAATAGAAGCACCTTTCGATTGTAAAATACTTAAAATCCTTGTTGACGATGCTACATTAATGAAAAAAGATCAGCCAATAATGGCTATCAAAAAATTGTAATACCAAATCTTTTATAATATAACAAACCATCCGAAATCGGATGGTTTTTTTATGTTAATAGTAAGGATAGTAGCTTATAATTTTAACAATATTAGATCCTTGTAATTCTTATTTCTGAACGCCTGTTATCTTGATGTTCTGCTTTTGAACATTGTACTCCATCGGCACATCTATTTTTAAGCCGTGATTCGCCGTAACCTTTTGCAGAAATTCTATTCACGTCAATTCCTTTTTTCACAATAAATATAGGGATTCTTTTACTATCGGAAGTATAAAATAATGGAGTTTATTTATAAAATTATACTTGAAATAAATGGAAAAGAGGTGTCCAAAAAGCAATTATTTGTCATCTCCAACTTGATTGGAGATCTCATAATTCTTTGCATTGTTGTTAAATATGAGATTCCCTTTTTCAAGGGAATGACAGTTTAGGGACTTTTTGGACACCCACTTTGTATTGTTTCGGCTTTTAGCTATTCTTCATCCAAAAACCCTCCAGTTAAGCGAGTTAACGTAGTATTAGCATAAATCAGGTTGTAAATTGATTGTAATTGATTTAACGCCGAGTTTAAATAATTAAGCTGTATATCACGATAGTTAAATGAATTGATTGCTCCCGACTTAAATTTTTCATCAGCAATTTGAAGATTTAATTCAGCTGCATCTTTGCTTTCGTTAGCAACATTTAAGAGTGTTTTACGCACATTATAAATATCATATTCATTGTATAACTGGTTGGTTAAACTATGTTTCATTTCGTCGGTTTCGACCTGAGTAATTTGTTCATTTATTTTGGCAACATTAATAGCCCTTTTTCTATTCCCAGCCGAAAAAATATCATATGATAAGCTTACATTTCCATATGGAGTAAGTGCTTCGGTATAAGTTTCCGGTAGCGCATCGGGGTTTATCCATGCATATGAGTTGTCGACTCCTGCGGCTAAACTTAGCCTTGGATAAAGTGCGCTTCGTTGTAACTTAGATTCATCTTGTTGAAGCAATAAATTTACATATTGATTTTGCAAAGTTTGATTATTTGCCATCATTTTGTCTAATAAATCTCCTAAAACATAATCTGTGGTATCTGAATTAAATTCATCGGTGAAAGCCCATAATTTTGCAGGTCCTTCGCCCAATAAAAAATTTAGATTTCTAATAGCATTTCGTACAATAACTTCCTGATTTAAATAAGAAGCTTTATCATCTAAATAAATATTTTTTGCTAATAATACATTATAAGTTCCAGAGCCTCCAATTTCATATCGTGTTTGTTCGTAATAATAACGATCTTTTGAAAGTTGCATAACTGTCGAAAGCACTTTCAATCTTTCTTTTTGAAGCAAAATATTGTAATAGCTCATTATAATATCCTGAATTGTTCCTTCTATTACAATTGCCGATCGTCCTTTTGAAAGGCCTTCTAATTTTTCCAATTTATCTTTTGTAATATTTACACTAAATCCATTAAAGATAGTCCAGTTTATACCAATGCCTCCTGATATTATATTTGATGTAGTTTTATTTAGTAATTCCTGACTATTAGCTGATGTTACACTAAAACCAACAGTAGGATATCTTCCAGCTGTTCCCCATGTATTATTTATACTTGCAATATCAATTTCAGATTTCGAAATAATAATTCCATAATTATTTGCAAGAGCCTTTTCTAACGCATCAGAAATACTCAAAGTGTTTTCCTGTGATTTTACCGAAAAAGCAGAAAAAATAATTGTTACCAGAAAAATATATAGTATTAATTTCTTTTTACTCATCTTAACTTCGTGTATTTAATTCGTATTTCAATTTACGTTTATTTAATATTATTGCTACTTCAACATCTTCACGCTCTGGCTTTATGCCTGTCCATAAAAATTTCAAATAAACTCTAATATCGTTTAACAACATGATTAATACCGGGAAAAATATCAAAATAAATATTGTGCCGATAGCAACTCCATAAGCTAAGCTAATTGCCATAGGAATAAGAAACTGAGCCTGTACGCTCTTTTCAAGAATAATTGGGAATAAACCCACCGATGTTGTTACAGTAGTAAGAATTATTGGTCTTAATCTTAATTTACCTGCATCAACTATTGCATCGTGAACTTTCTTACCTTCTAATAAATTCCCGTCGTACTTCGCAAGAAAAACAATGGCATCGTTAATAATTACTCCCATTAAAGCAACCATGCCCCATAAACTCATTATTGATAAAGGCTTACCATGGATTCCATGCCCCCAAAATACCCCAAGCATAGATAAGGGTATCATAGCCAATATTATTGCCGTTTGATTAAAGCTTTTAAAATGGATAATCATTATAAAAATGATTACTAAAAATGCAATTAAAAAATATGGTAAAATTTTAGCTATAGCTTCATTTCCGGCTTTTTGCTGACCTTGATATTCATATCGTATGCCAGCAAACTGAGCTTCAACATCTGGCATAATTTCACGTGTAATTTGATCTAATATCTCAGGAACCGGTGCAACAGGATTAACCGTTTCCGCTTCGACCCTAATTTCTCTCGAACCATTATAACGATTAATAGCAACAGGACCTCTTTCCATATCGTAATTAACTAGTTCGGTTAAAGGAAATGCTCCCATCGGTGTTTTAATTTTCATATTTTCCATTTGTCCGATTGTAAGTCGGTCCGACTTTGGATAACGCACCCAAACACGTAATTCATCGCGACCTTCCTGTAATCGCTGTGCCTGTCCGCCATAAAATCCTTGACGTACTTGCTGTGCAATGGTATTTTCATCTAAACCAAGAAAATAGGCTTTAGGCTTTAATTTTAGTCTTATCTCTTGCTTTCCCAAAGCTACATTTTCATTAATATCTTTTAATTGAGGGAGCTCTGTTAATCGGCTCATTAAATATTCCTTTGCCTCATCTAATTCCTGTAGGTTTTTAGACATTAAACTTATTGAAACTGGTGATCCCCAGCGATTTCGACCAGCAACAGTAAATTTTTGCGCCTCCGGAATTTTTCCAATTTTCTTTCTTACTCTGTTTGCAATTTCATGTCCACTTATATCTATCCCTTCTAGGTTTATCGGATAAATTCTGAGATTCCCGGCATGCGAACCAATCTCCTGACCACTAAACGAATTCCCAACAGATTTCATCACAAAATCAATAATATCCTCTTCCAGATTAAACTCTTCTGTAAGTTCTTGATTTACTTCCCAAACCGTAGTTTCAAATTTATCTAAATATTCTTTTGTTTGCTTTTCACCATCACCGGGAGTAAAAGCTATATTAACTTCGAAGTTGTCAAAATCGACCATTGGGAAAAATGTATTTTTAATATGACCTCCAGCTACCAGACCAACAGTAATTAAAAATAATGCAACAGGAATGCCGATTACTGCATGTCGCCATTTTAACAACCAAATCAAAATATGATGGTAAATATCATCGCGTAACCAAACAATAAATCGTTCAAAATACTTTTTTATGCCTCTTTTTTTATTTGCTAAACTTTTGCGACTAAGTATCATATTACTACTTAAGTGAGCTGGTAATACAAAGAAAGCTTCGAATAAAGAAAAGAATAAACTTATAACCACCACTATAGCCATATGATACATCATTTCCATTCGTGTACCTGTGAGTAATAATAATGGTACAAATGCAATAATTGTTGTAGTTACCGAAGTTAGAACAGCAGGCATAACCTCCATCGTACCATCAACGGCTGCTTTCATTGGTGTTTTTCCTTTTTCGAAATGCAGGTAAATATTTTCTGCTATTACAATACCATCATCCACCAGAATTCCAATAACCAGTATCATTCCAAATAAGGATATCATATTTATTGTAATACCTGCAAGATTTGCATAAATAAACATTGCTAAGAAACTAAATGGAATGCCCCATGAAACCCATAGTGATATTCTCACATTTAGGAACATGGATAATACAATAATTACTAAAACCAGGCCGATTATACCATTCTTTGTAAGAAGATCTAAACGGCTATTTAAAATTTCCAAAAAAGAGAATGAAGTTTCTAATGTCACTCCATTATTTTGGGCGTTAAATTCTTTTGCGTATTTATGAGCATAGTCCGTAATATCTTCCAGGTCTTCTTCAGGTAATTTATCAACACTAATAAAAACAGCATTTCTTCCATTAATCCATGATTTATTCGATGTGTCGGCAAATTTCTTTTTTACTTCGGCTATGTCACGAATTCTAATAAAGCCCCCATCCGTTTTCCCTCTGACAATAATATTACCTATTTTAACAGGATCGGTGCTTCTAGAACGTAATCTTATTAATAACTCTTCTTCTTCCGATTTAATCTGTCCTCCGGAAATATCCTCATTATTTACTTGAATTGCCCTTATAATTTCACTTATGGTAATATTATAACGAAGTAATTCTTCTTCTTTTACCTCAACAGAAATTTCTGGTGGTGGAAAACCCGACAAGCTTACCTGACTCATAACTCCAGAATTCATCAGATCTTCTTCGATTCGCTGACCATACTCTTTTAAGGTCATTAAATCAACATTAGATTCTCCGGAAGATACCAAAGTCATATACAATGCTCCCGATCTTGATCTGCGTTTTGCAACTATTGGCCGCTCGGCTGCTGTTGGTAATGACGATATTCCATCGACAGCAGTTTTAATCTCCATTAAAACTTCATCAATAGGATATTCTCCGGTAGTTTCGATAGTTACACTTGAACTGTTTTCAACCGATGTTGAATTTATCTCTTTAATACCAACAAGCCCTCTGATAGCTTCTTCTATACGAGAAGTAACACCTTCTTCCATTTCAATAGGTGAAGCTCCCGGATAATAAACAGATACATTAATAATTCGGCTTTCAGCTTCGGGGAAAAAAGCTTTTTTCATGGAAAATAAACTTGCTAATCCTGCAATTAAAACAAAAACTATAATAAGATTAGCATATATTGGATATTCAACAAAACGTTCTATTAGTTTCCTCATCATATTAATTTATTGAAAATTTCAATATTAATCTTTTTTGGATTTTGATTTCTTTTTAGTTGGCTTACTCTCTTTTTGCTGTCCTAAAATCTCAACTAAAGTTCCTTCCAAAACATTAATTAAAGGCTGCATAACAAGCATTTCTCCTTCTTTTAAACCATTAAAGATTAGCGTTTTTTCATTTACCTTTATTATATTAATGATTTTCTTCTGTAACTGACTATTATTAATAACAAAAACTTCGTTAGAATTAAAAACTGCATTTCTGGGAGCTTCCATTACATTATTCACAGAACGACCAGGGAAAGTTGCTTTTAAATATTCTCCAACCAATAAAGGATTTTCTTTGGAATTACTTAATCTTATATATAATTGTTGAGATTGTGTATTAGGATCGACGAACTTGCTTTTTCTAACAACCTTACCTTGCCATTTTGCACTACTTAATTCAGAATAGATTTTTACATTGTCGCCGACATTTACCCACTGAGCATCAAGCTTTTCTAATGGCGCTTCCAGTTCAAAAAAGTCGGTTTGTATGGCACGTGCAACTCTTCCTCCTGTATTTGTATATGCTCCTGCTTCCAAGTAAACATCGGAATAAGTTCCGTTAAAAGGAGCTACAATAGTATGACGACTTAATTGAAGTTCATCTTTTAAAATGCCATAATAATCGCTTAAAACATTTCTGCTTGCAAGGAATATCTCAAGTTTTTCGCTCTTAAAATCGGGGAGCTTAGGTAACGTTTTGTTTACATCAATGGATGTAAAAAACTCTCTAAATTGGGTATCATATTCCGGATAATCAATTTTTATATCTGGTAAAAGATTTGCTAAAGAATTTAAGAACTGACTCTTTTTAGCTTTTAAAGCTAAAATCGCTTCGTTGGTATAAATCGTAAACAATACATCTCCCTTAGAAAATTCGGCACCTTTTTTTAAAGTAATATTTGATTTTAATATTTTTCCGGAAGCCTCAGCAATAATATCAATTTCTGAAACAGACGTTAATCGTCCTGTTGCAAATACAGGAGCAATAATTGTTTTATACTTTACCTCTTCCGCTTTAACTACACGTTTGGCAATTTCTGCCATTTGCTTTAGTGGCTTTTCTTTCTGAGCAATTAAAAATTTCATTAACCCGAATGCCATACCCACAATGAAAATAAATGCGGCAATTATGACTATTCTTCTATCAATCTGTTTCATATTGTTATTATTAATATTTATTACTTTCGACACTATTATTTCAAAATTATTACACTTAGAACAAAAATACTTAAACAAAGTTTAAATAATTCAATCATGGCCCAAATTTAGATAAATGGCATTAACATTAAAAAAACTATTTTAATAATCCTTATCTTAGCAAAGTTGAATTTAATATATAATACATAATGAAAACTAAACTGATAATTCTTTTTACTATTAGCATATTTTCTATAAAACTATATAGTCAGAATTTAAAAATTGGCGATAAGGCTCCTGACATTGTTCAAAATTTAGTTACTGGTGCAGAATTTCATTTATCTGAATTAAACGGGAAAATTGTATTAATAGACTTTTGGGCCTCGTGGTGTAAACCGTGCAGAAAAGAAAATCCAAATATTGTTGAAGTATATAAAAAATATAAAGATGCTCAATTTAAAAATGGCAAAGGATTTACTGTATTAAGTGTATCTCTGGATTTTAAAAAGGATGCGTGGGAAAAAGCTATAGAAACAGATTCAATGAAATGGCCCTACCATGTTGGTGATTTAAAAGGATGGAGAAATGCTGCCGCTGTGAAATATGGAATAAAAAGCATTCCGACAAGTTATTTGATTGATGGTGATGGAATTATTGTAGGTGTAAATTTAAGAGGAGATTCTCTTGAGTCTGCAATTAAAAAAATTCGAAAAAAAAAGTCCTTTTTTTCTTCAAAGGACTAATTAAAAAAAGGCAGTAATTCGTAAACTGTGTAAATTTAAAAAATCTTAGTTATAAAGCGATTCTGCTCGCACTTCAGCAAGCAGATTTTCAGCCATTTGTGATAATTCAATCAATCCTGAATCAAAACTTTCTGAGTTTTTCTTTGTACCACAACCAGCTTCAATTAAAGCAACCCCAAGTTGAATAAGGGCATTATCGCAAGTTGATGCTTCTACTCCGGTACACATATAATCATTACCATTATATGTATAGTATGAATCACTTACACCGTCAGTACAAAATGTGGCTATTGCATCAACATCAACAGGGCAGCTAAAATCTTCAGCTAAATCTTCACTATCACATGTTTCTGTATCTTCATCTTTATCGCAGGACACAGCTATAGCAGCCAGAACCATCATTATCATCCAAAAGTACTTTTTAGTTTTCATAATTATATTTTTATTTATTACAATTCATTCTAATTTAACCATTCAAATACCATGCAAATTAATGAATAATAAAACTAATGTAAAGTATATGACAACTCTTTTTCAATAAGTTTTTTAAAATTTTCATAATCACTGTATCCTTTATAAATTTTATTATTTATTATAAAAATTGGTGTACCTGTAAGCTTCAAGCTTTGAAATTTCAATATATTTTCTACGATATATTCATCCGATTCACCTCCAAGCATACACTCCGCAACAAATATATCTTTTTCAATAAACTCATCTATCAAATTACTAAACTCTTCGTTATATACCACCTTTGGCTCAAATAATAAAAGTTTGTTTAGTTTCTCAAATTTCCCATATTCGTTAATACATACTGCTATCTTTAGCGAATTTATTACATTTTTATTGTTTGTTAGGTCAACAGGTTTTACAACAAGCTTTATTTTTCCATGATCAATATATTCCTCTTTTAATTTTGGATATACAAAAGCAAAGAATTTTCGACAGAAAGAACAGCTATAATTAGAAAACAGGAAAATAGTGAGATCTGCTGAATCTGAACCATAAACAATATCCAGTTCATGCTCCTGAATATCAATTTTAGTTCTTAGCTTTTTTTCTAAAAACCCATCGTTAATATACCAAACAATAGTAGTTATAATAAATATTGCTAATAATATATAAAGCCAAATAGTTGGTTTTTTAATCCTTTTTCCCATACTTCTCTATGAATTCCTTGTGTTTGGCTGTTCTGTCAAACTCTGTACTAAAATTAACTAATAAAGGGTTAAAGAATAGTTTTAACCAACCTTGTTGCTTATTTAATTTACCTTTGAATTTATCCTCTAACTTTTTATTATCAAATCCGTTCTTTTTATTACCATCAATTTCCATTGACAATAATTTCAATCCTCCACTTCTATCATACGTTTCACTATTAATCTTATCTTGTTTTTCCTGCTTTTTCATAAGTTCATCTGATTTGCCCGTAAATACATCTCCTAGATAAGCTTTTAAATGATACTCAAAATCTCCCTTTAAACTATGCATTGCAAAGGCAGATAGATCCATAGATGAAGTTACAACATCGGTTTTAGGAATATATATATTATCGTTTAACATAAAAATACTAGTTGTTAAAGTGTTAAAATCTAATTTATCTAATCCCTTTAATCCTCCTAAAATTGCATTTTTTGATAAATCAAGTAATGGTTCATATCCATATATTCTACCGTTTTCCAGAGTAAAATGACCTTCTGCCCTTATTTTATCTGTTGGCCACGCTCCTTCAGTATAAAATGTCCTTGTGTTTAATTCACATGTTAACAAACCTGCAAATTTCTCATAAGTAATTGAAGTATCCCCAAAATTATCGTTCACTAGCAATAATTCATTAATATTTAATTTATCGATTTTAGTTTTTATATCAACTACGGGTTTATTCCATCTGCGTGCATCTAATTTTAAAGAGGTGTTTGCCTTCCCACCACAAGTTGTAAGTTTAAATTGATCAATTACGTATAAACTATCTGCAAATCGGAACTTTAAAGAAATATCATCGATAATGTTTTTTTCGTACTCAACTTTACTTATAGCAAGTTTTCCACGAATTAAAAAATGAGGTAATCCAAATTCACTTAAATCTGGAAGCAAATATTTAGGTGCAGTTGTATCTGTAGGCTCAACATATTCTTTATTTACTGATTCTTCCGAAGATTCTCGGGAAGGCGTTTCCGCAATTGTTGTGTCAGATATCATAAATGCCCCAAGTAATGAATTATTAATTTCTCCTAATTTAATATTTGTTTCTACAGTAAAAATCTCTTTTTTGCTTCCTTGAACAAACGTTTCGTAAGAATTCCAAATTTGAGTTGAGTCAATCTCAAATCTAAGTCCTGCTGCTATGCCACTCATTTTATTTATTTTAAGAGCTTCGGGACTCATTTTAATTACTCCTGATAAATTTTCAATTTTATACAATGGATCATCTGGAAGAATCGCAGTTAAATTATTTACATCCACCTTAACAGTACTTTTATTAAATGCAGCATCCATTGCCTGATCAACAATTGAATCGAGGTTTAATGTAGCTTTTGACTTTATATCAATAATTATATTCCCGCTTAGGGCTGTAAGAAATGAATCAGGAAGCATCGATTTCGTCTCTTCAAGATTGAAGGCTATTCTTGTTTCCATATCATAACTTGGCTTATCAAGATTTTTAACCTTTACAAATCCTGAAATCTCAGCACCTTTTGTTTCAATATGGTAATTTTTAACATTTAAACTTAATTCGGATGTATTATTTACGCTTCCATAAAAATCAGTATTAAGAGAGGTATTTTTTAATTCAAAATTATAAGATGGAATATCAATATTTAAATTACTTACCGTGAAATTATTGGGTTTATAAGTAAAAACTGTCGAGAAATTTTTAATTGATAAATTTGGATCCATATCAATATTTAAATCAGCAACACGAATTTTTGCTTTTGTATTAGCCATTACATAATCAACAAAATCATCTCCAATTGAATCAGGCAATTCACCTTTTGTAGAAAGGCTTGCTTTTATGTTTCCGTCAATATATTGAAGTATCGAATCAGGAATAAAATCACTAAATTCACCGACATTAATATCCACCTGAGTTTTAATATTGTATTTTGGATGATCGATATCTAATATTGAAAAGGCAAAATCAAATTTACTTTGTGCTGTTTCAAAATGAAAAGCACTAAAATCAGCTTGCGTTGATTTATTGTTTTGTAGAATGCCATTTGTAATTTTACCTTGTAATGAAATATTTTTTAGGGCAGGATAATCCTTAGTTACAACTCTTCCATTTTGGAGATTTACATTTAAATCTACTTTGGGCGATTCATTTTCTGCATAAATTCCTTTTACAGTAGCGTCCATATTCATCATTCCGGAAATTTTTTGCAAACCAAATTCCCTAAGCATTTCTTCAGGAGCATATTTAATTAATTCGTCAATAACTAGATCTGATCCTTTAAAAATTACATCGGTTTGTATTTCATCACCTAACAGCACGTTCCCTGTTAAAGTCAGGTCAGCTCCATCAGTATTAATAAAAAGTTGCTTTATGTGTACTGAATCATTTTCAAAATCTACATCAAAATTTACATCTGTGCTATTCATTAAATGTAAATTTGTTTCTTCAAAACTGCAATTGCTTAAATTTATTCTTCCTATTACAGATGCTACAATATTTTCACCTTCAATTTTCGCTTTTACTTTTAATTCAGAAATTAAAACTTTTGCTGCAGTTTTCAGTAAGCTATCATTAATATTACAGACTATATTCTTAGTCGTAAAATCAGATAAAGTTAAATTTAATGGTTCAGCAGGTAATGAATCAATCTCAACAGAGTCAGTTGTGTTTATCAAAAAATCGATATTAGTAACTCCACTTGTATCAACTAAATAATTAATAATAGCACCATCGATATCAACTTTCATTATTTCGATGTTTCCTTTTAATAAAGGTTTTAATTTAACCGAAACGTAGATTTTGCTTAAGCTAACAATAGTATCTAAATCAACCGAAACAGAATCTAAATTAAGCGGGATTTTATGTGTGCCTAATAAAACACCATCTAGTTCAATTGTCGCTAAAGGAAATTTGCGAAGTAAGTTAAATGACACATTATCAATAACTACCGGAGCTTCAATTGTTTCGCTAACTTTTCTCAGAGCAATATCTGTTATTTTATTTTCTGCTAGTTTTGCTGCTATAGTTAAAACGATAATAAATCCGATTAATATAATAAAGATATAAGTAATTATTTTGACAAGCTTTTTCATTCTAGTATAAAGATTTATTCCCAATTAATTTACTAACCGAAAATACTATTATTTAGTTTAACTAAAAACTGAAAATGAAGAAAGTTTTACTCTCCATAAGTATTTGAGTTCATAGCATAAAACAAATTATATACCAGAATATTTTGAATTGCGATTAGAATTTATTCTAATCCGTATTTATCAATCAAATAAATTAAGGCTTTTTTCATGTTTGCATGTTTATTATAAGACAAACCTTTTATTAAAATAATTAAAAGAGGTTAGATTATTACAAAAAAAAGAGCCTAAGGCTCTTTCTAGATAATTTTACTGAATGGTTTGGGTTAAACTCGAGTGTCAGACGTGGGTCTAAAAAATTTATTTTTTCTATATTGTTAACCATTGAAATTAACGAACGCAAAATAGTATTCCTTTTTCAATCTTTTTTTGCTTGTCGACGAACAACGACTTTCGACCCCTAAAAAACAGACTCCATAGTTATATTAAATTATTTAACAGTAATGTTATTAAGTTAGAAAATTATTTATATATTGTCCTTTATTTAATTTTACACTTTTAACCATAATCATCTAAATTTAAGTGCATTATGAAGCTTCAATGTGTTATCGTCGACGATGAACCATTAGCGTTAGTTATAATTGAAGGTTATTTACAAAAAATACCTTATATAGAAATCGTTGGGAAATTTGATAATGCCATCCCTGTGTACGAATTCCTAAAAAATAATACAGTAGACTTATTATTACTGGATATTGAAATGCCCAATTTAACCGGAATAGATTTTTTAAAAAGCATATCCAATCCTCCAGCTGTTATACTTACAACAGCCAATAAAAATTACGCTATTGAAGGTTTTGATTTAAATGTAGAAGATTACATTTTAAAACCAATTACATTCAATCGATTATTCAAATCAATTAGCCGAATTTACGAGAGTATAAATAGTGAAAATAAATTATCAAAAAGCGATTCCTCTGAATTTTTATACCTAAAAGAAAATAAAAAAATGGTTAAAGTATTTTTAACAAATATACTTTATCTTGAGAGTATAAAAGATTACGTAAAAGTAGTTACTTTACGTAAAACCGTTATTACAAAACAGCAATTAAGTCATTTTGAATCAACACTAAATAACAATTTTTTACGAATTCACAGGTCGTTTATAGCCGCATTAAATAAAATTGATTCATATAGCTTTTCAAGTATTGATATAAATAAAACGGAGTTACCAATCGGTCGTAAATATAAAGAAACAGTTATAGATACATTAGAAAAACTTAAATAGAATAAATAGGATCTAATGCGGAAATTTAACATAAGTCATATTATATTATTTTTGTTACTTTCTGTAATTTCCAATGTATTACTTGCCCAAGAAAAAGGATTAATTCTTTCAAAATATTACTCTCCAAAAGATTACAAAGCTGGTACTCAAAACTGGTGTATTACTCAAGATAGCAGAGGAGTATTATATTTTGGCAACGTCTCTGGCATTCTGGAATACGATGGAGAAACCTGGAGGAGTATACTTGTCCCCAACGACGCTACTGTACGTAGTTTAGCTTTTGACCAAAACGATGTCTTATTTGCCGGAGCTTATGGCCAGATGGGCTTTTTATCGCCTGATTTATCAGGAAATCTGATCTACAAATCACTTAATCATCTCCTTGACTCCAGCCACAAAGATTTTGGAGAAATTTGGGATATCAATTGTTTTTCTGATACAGTTTTTTTCCAAAGCGACAAATATATTTTCAGGTATCACAATAATAAATTTGATTATTGGAAAAGTAAAAATGATCGCTTTTATTTAAGTCATAAAATAAATAATTCTTTGCTTATTCAAGAAATGGGAATGGGTTTGATGGAATTTGTAGATGATAGTTTAGTTTTAATTGATGATGGAGATTTCTTTGCGGATATTAGAATTCACAGTATTTTACCATATGGTGACGACTTGCTTGTTTGTACGCGCACTAAAGGATTTTACATTTACAGTAATTCAGGCAATAAAACTGAAATTAAATCATTCTCAGAAATTTCTTCTAAAACAAAAAGTATTAATAAATATTTTATTGATAATATATTTTACCATGGGATTGTGGTGACTGATAGCATTTATGCTTTAAGTACAGTTACTGGAAATATATTAATTATTGATAAAAGTTGGAATATCATTGATGTTATAAATGACGAAACAATTGGTTTAAAAACTTCAATACATTATTTGTATCAACAAAAAAACCAATCTCTTTGGATAGCATTAGGAAATGGAATATGTCAGGTAGAGATTTTATCTCCATATCGTTTCTGGAATGATGATAAAGGAATTCATGGCACTCTTTCCGATGTTGCAAAAATAAAAGACAATTTATATATTTCTACTGGTACAGGAGTTTACTTTACTAATTCAAAAAAAACTTCCGAATTTGAACTAAGCACATTCAATCCAATAGAAGGCACTTTTGAACAATCGTGGGGGTTTTTATATTTCCAACCTTCAGACTCAAAACTAAAAAGCAATCCTTTTAAAGATACTGAAATCTCTAATCGAATAAGAACCGACGAAACTTTATTACTTGTATCAACTAGCAGGGGCTTATTTCAAATAATAGATGACAAATCAGTCCTGATTTCAGACCACAAAGCGATTTTTTTATCTTATCAGTATAAAAAAGATCCCGACATTTTATTCTTAGGTTTAAAACGCGGTGTAGCAATGTTAAGTTATAAAGATGGGATATGGGAAAATCATGGATTAAAATATAATATTCTTGATGAAATTAGAAGTATTAACGAAGATTCTTTGGGAAACTTGTGGCTAAGCGCTGCTTACAAAGGGGTTTACAAAATTTCTAATCCTCTCTATGAGCATTTAGGTCTTAATAATATTGAATTTTTTGACACTTCAGCTAATTTAGCTTCTATAAAATCAATCTACATTCATAATTTTCAAGATAACCTGATATTCGATGGTATCAACAATTCCTATACATACAATTCAAAAACAAGAAATTTTGAAGACTTTACATTCCCCGAAGACACCGCCAATGTTGAATCACAGCAAATTAACGCTATAGATACTTTATCAGAATATCGTATTTATGAGGACGCACTTTCGAATTTTTATGTTATTGATGATGATGACCCCTATTCTTGGTTTGGTACAAATATGGGAACTTGTCGATATAATCACAGATCAAACAGAAATTTATTTGATATCTCACCCACATTAATTAGAAAAGTTATTGCCAGCGATTCATTAATATTTAATGGAACAAATTATCGCAAATATGAAAATCCCGAGAATATACCAATTTTAGATTTTGTTGTAGATACCAACCCAATTGTTGACCTTAGAACAGTTTTAGAATTTAAATATAATTCATTAACATTTTTCTTTGCATCGCCAAATTTTGAAGAAGAATTAAAAAACAAATACAGTTTCTATTTAGATAATTTTGATGATGACTGGTCTGAATGGACTATTGAAAGCAAAAAAGAATACACTAATTTACGTGAAGGGGATTACGTTTTTAAAGTAAAAGCAATTAATATATATAATATTGAATCTCCTGCCGCAGAATTTAAATTTACAATTTTACCCCCTTGGTATAGAAGTTTTAGTGCTTTTCTTGGTTATAGTATTTTTGGCGTACTTCTTATCATACTTATTGTAAAACTGTACACTTATAGGTTAATTAAAGAAAAAGATAATTTAGAAAAAATAGTAATTGAGCGTACACAAGAAATCTTAATGCAGAAAGAAGAAATACTTGTTCAGTCGGAACATCTTAAAGATGCAAATGAGGGAATTGTTGCCAGGAATGAAGAATTAGAAAAACAAAAATGGGAAATTACCAATCAGGCATTAAAATTAAAAAAGGCTAACGTTGAGTTAATTAAGCTTTCAAAAGTGGCTAGTGAAACAGATAATGCCATAGCTATTTTTAATAAAGAGGGGACGATGGAATGGGTTAATGATGGTTTTACCAGAATGTACGGTTATACTTATGAACAATATGCTAATGAAAAAAACATTAACTTCCTTGAAGGAAGTTTTAATCCAAATATTCAAGAAGCTTTAAAATCTTGTATTAACGATAAAAAATCCGTTGTATATGAGTTCAAAACCAAAACAAGAGACGGAAAAGAATTATGGGCTCAAACTACGCTTACTCATGTAACTGACAAAAATGGGGAAACATTAAATTTAATTGCAATTGATTCTGATATCACAAAAATAAAACTTGCTGAAAGAGAATTGGCAGAACAAAGAGATAAATTGGAAATAAGTAATGCAACGAAAAATAAATTTTTCCGGATTATTGCACATGATCTTCGAAATCCAATAAGTACTTTAGCTGGATCAACAAATTTAATTTTTAATGCTTTTGATGACTTTGATAAAAAACAAACAAAGCTATTTATTGGAGAACTAAACAAACTTTCGCATACTACATTTAATTTATTGGAAAATCTTCTTGATTGGTCGTCAACACAAATGGGTGAAATAAAATATCTTCCAAAACCAATTGACTTAAGTTTATTAACAGCAGAAAACATTGAACTTATTGCTCCTAAAATTGATTCTAAAAACATTGAATTATCGGTAAATATTGATAAAAACACCTTTGCATTTGCCGATGAGAATATGGTAAAAACTATAATTCGAAATTTACTTTCAAATGCCGTTAAGTTTACTCCCGAAAATGGCAAAATAGAAATATCCTGTAAAATAAAAGAACAGTTTTTAAGTTATTCGGTAAAAGACTCTGGAGTTGGAATAAATAAAGACGATCTTAAAAAACTTTTCCGGATTGATGAACATCATACTACATCTGGGCTATCAAATGAAAAAGGTTCCGGATTAGGACTAATTCTTTGCAAGGAATTTGTTGAAAAAAACAAAGGTGCAATTTCAATTACAAGTGAACCAAACAATGGAACCTGCATTGAATTTACTTTAAAGAATCATCTTTCTTAATATTTCTTTAACCCTTTTAACTTTTATTAACTATTTGCTAAACAATTTTTTACATTTTATTGAGTATTTATATTATCAAACAAATACCCAAAATGTATGACAGCTAAAAACGAAGCTAAATTCTGGATAAAAAATTCAATTACAATTAAATTTATAGTTATTGGAATAATAATTTTGGCACTTTTGATTCCTGCCGAAATGATAAAAAACCTTATTCACGAACGGAATGGGTTAAGAAATAATGTAGTTAGCGAGGTAAGTTACAAATGGGGTAATCCTCAAACTATAGCTGGCCCAATTATTACAATACCGTATAAACAATACTTTAAAAAAGATAAAGAAATTATAGAAAAAATAAATTACGCTCAATTTTTACCAGAAGAATTAAATGTTAAAGGTACCATTAACCCAGAAATCAGATATAGAAGTATTTATAAGGTTGTTGTTTATAATGCCAATTTAAATTTTAGCGGAAGTTTTAATAAACCCGATTTTAGTTTATGGAATATACCTGAGTCCGATATTCTTTGGAACGAAGCCACGCTTTCCATAAGGATCCCCGATATGCGTGGGATAAAAGATGTAATTACTGTAAAATGGGATAAACATAAATATGATGTAAATCCTGGTATAAATACTCCAAACACAAATTATACAGGTGTATCAACATTGATTGATATTAATAAATCTGATAATTTTAATTTTCAATTTGATTTAAATATAAATGGTAGCGAATCCTTGAACTTTATACCTGTAGGAAAACAAACCAATGTTGATTTAAATTCGGAATGGACAGACCCTAGTTTTGAAGGTTCATTTTTACCTAATAATAGAGATATAAGTGAAGCCGGGTTTAGTGCAGGCTGGAAGGTTCTTCATTTAAACAGGTCATATCCGCAGCAATGGATTGGAGACAAATATACAATTGATGAATCATCCTTTGGTGTAAAATTATTACTTCCGGTTGATCATTATCAGAAATCATTACGATCGGTTAAATATGCAATTATGTTTATTGCTTTAACATTTTTAATTTTCTTCTTTACCGAAATATTAAATAAAAAGAGGATTCATCCTATACAATACTTGCTAGTAGGCCTGGGGTTAAGTGTCTTTTATACCCTCCTGGTATCATTATCCGAACAAATCAGCTTTAACCTGGCCTACTTAATAGCAAGTTTCTCAATTATTTCTTTAATTACTGCATACTCATATAGTTTGTTAAAAAGTAAAAAGCTTACAGCAATTGTAGCTTTAGTTTTAATTATACTATATGTGTTTTTGTTTACGGTTATTCAATTGCAGGATTATTCATTATTACTTGGTAGTATTGGATTATTTATTGCGCTTGCAATAGTAATGTATTTATCGAGAAAAGTAGATTGGTATTCGAATTTAACAAGTAGTAATAGTTCAGATGTTTAAGTTGATTTTTGTAAATTAGTTTTCGTTCTTCGTGGGTGTCCAAAATGAACTAAGAGTTTTTATTTAAACACAACCCAGCCACGTTCCTTTGAAATATCATTTATTACAGAAGTTATTTGCATAAATTCCTTTTGTAACTTATTAACTTCATCATTTGAAATCTTCTTATCATCTACTTCTTTTAATTTTTCCTTTGCATCACTTTGGGCTATTTCCAGAATTTTTCGTTTATAGGCAATTATTGTTTCCGGAACCATTTGCTTTATTTTCATGTCCTCGGTTGCAACATGGGCTCCGCCCTTTTCAAAAATTTTACTCAAGGTATACGAAGAACTCAGTAAATCTGCAGCAAGTTTACTAATTTTAGGATCCTGATGATAAATAAAATGCTTGTTGTCCAAGCTCTCTCCTGAATTAACTACATTAAGATATTCCTGAAATATTTGTTTATAAACGAGGTTCTTAAATTCTAAATCATCATTCAATATTTCTCCTATTGTATATTCTGCAACCGTAACATCACGAGGCTCATCATACTTATCCTCTTGGTAGGTATATAATACTTTATCTGAATACAGCAATAATAATCGAATAATCTCTTTTTCCTGAGCTTCCGAGTAAATATCATCCACAAACGAAGGAACAGGTGGAGATGCCGATATAAAATTATCCTCAGGTGAAATATTTCGTTTATAATCTTTCTCAAAGTTCTTTCTGCGGATTTTATTTATCTCACCGTAAAGAATCTTTTCTGAAATTCCCAGAATAGTACTACACTCTTTTATATAAACGGTTCTTATAATTGTTTCAGGAATAACGGCTATTGATCGTACTATATCTGAAATAAGATTTGCCTTTTTTACAGGATTATTCTTCGATTCATTAAATAATAATCGTGTTTTAAAAGTAATAAAATCTTCTTCGTTTTTTTCAATAAAATCAATATACTCGCTTGAACTTTTGCTCTTTGCAAACGAGTCTGGATCTTCTCCTTCGGGCAATAAAAGTACTCGTACATTTAATCCTTGTTCAAGTACCAAATCAATTCCTCGAAGTGATGCCTTTATTCCGGCTGCGTCGCCATCATAAATAATAGTAACATTAGGTGTAAACCGTTTTATTAAACGAATTTGATCAACGGTTAACGAAGTTCCTGAAGATGCCACAACATTTTCAATACCAGACTGATGCATTGATATCACATCTGTATAACCCTCAACCAAATAACATTTATCTAATTGTGTTATAGATTTCTTGGCATGGAACATTCCGTACAGTACTCTGCTCTTATGATAAATATCCGATTCAGGAGAATTTACATATTTTGCTGCTTTTACATCTTTTTTAAGTATCCTCCCACCAAAGCCTATCACGTTTCCAGATAAGCCATGAATAGGAAACATTACACGACCACGAAATCGATCATATTTTCCATTCTCATTGACAATTGTTAGTCCCGTTTTTTCGAGAAAATCTATTTTATACCCATTTTCCTTTGCAGCGGTAGTAAAGGCATCTTTAACATCAAGGCTATAACCTAACTCAAACTTATTTATAGTATCGTCCCGAAATCCCCGTTCTTTAAAATAGCTCAAGCCAATTGCTCTGCCATCATTATTTTTGTGAAGTTTTTCTTGAAAATAGGTGTTTGCATATTTGGTAACAACTAAAAGACTATCCCTTTCGTTTTGTTGCTGAATCTCTTCAGCGGTTAATTCCTTTTCAACAACTTCGATGTTATACTTTTTTGCAAGATATTTTAGAGCCTCGGGATACCCTAAATGCTCATGTTCCATTATAAAATTAACTGAATTCCCTCCTTTTCCACATCCAAAACATTTGTAGATCCCTTTTGCTGGTGAAACAGTAAACGAAGGTGTTTTTTCATTATGAAAAGGGCATAAACCTAAATAATTAACGCCCCGTTTTTTTAAATTAATATAATCTTGAACAACTTCAGTAATTTCAGCTGTATCAATAATTTTTTGTATGGTATTATGATCTATCATAAATCTATTCAGCAGAATTTCAGCATCTTAACAATTTAAGAGCATCAGCTAAATTACTAAAAATAAAGGCAATTTATTATACTGTTATAATATCTTTTTGATTTAAAATTACTATTCATTAATTTACTTAAATTTGAATTTAGAAAAAGAATAAAATTGAAACAAATTGAAATAATTATTCAAATAAAAACTAATAATATCGAATATCAATCGATAAATAAACAAAATTCCCATAGCAAACGGGCGAGAAAGTTACAAACTTAAAATATAAACATATGAAAAATTTAGTAGTTCTTTCTGGTGCAGGCATTAGTGCCGAAAGTGGCATAAAAACTTTTCGTGATATGGGCGGACTTTGGGAAGAATACGATGTAATGGAAGTTGCAAGTCCACAGGCATGGGAAAGTAATCCACAATTAGTAATGCGATTTTATAATGAACGAAGGAAGAAGCTATTAGAGGCAGTTCCTAATGAAGGACATAAAGGATTGGTTGAGCTTGAAAAGTATTTCAATGTGCAAATTATAACTCAAAATGTTGATGATTTGCATGAAAGAGCTGGGAGTAAAAATATTCTTCATTTGCATGGCGAACTTAGAAAATCTCGAAGCACATTTGACTCAAACCTTATATACGATATTAATGGTTGGGAACTTAAACTTGGTGATAACTGCGAAAAAGGGCATCAATTGCGTCCACATATTGTTTGGTTTGGAGAAGCGGTTCCAGCTATTTCTGCTGCAGCAGAAATATGCGAATATGCTGACATTTTAGTTGTCGTTGGGACTTCACTAAATGTATATCCTGCTGCTGGTTTAATTAATTATGCACCAAAAAGTATTCCTATATATTTAATAGATCCTAATGATGTTAATACATCACACAAAACTATAACTTTTATCAAGGAAAAAGCAAGTACGGGAATACAGAAATTAATAAATTTATTAACTGAGAATTAATGATTAATTAGAATTTTTCTGGTCTTAAGAAGTTTCCCGTCAATTTTTAAAGAACAGAAATACAGCCCATTTTTATAATCAGACACAGAAATTTTTATATTGTCTTGTCTCTCATCAAGGATTCTTGTGTAAACAACAGCACCAATTGTATTATAAATTTGAAGCTTTGCTTCTTTAACAAAAATAATATCATACTCAATAAAAAAGTGGTCTGTAGCAGGATTTGGGTATAATTTTAATTTTTGAATATCGTAAAAATTAACCACACTAGAATCTTCCTGTATTTGATTACTAAAAGGATTTTCTATGCTGGCATTTTGGCTTGCAAATGCAGAACCATAAATAATTACAGAAGCAACGAGAAGTAATAATTTTTTCATACACAATGTAATTAATTAGCAACAAGGTACAAATAAACAAAAACTATACCAAGGTATACGAGCCAAAAATGTTAAAGTTTACTAATAAATCTTAATATTATAAATTCTACTATAACTTTTTTAACTAATTTTAGATCATTATTATATTTGTAAGCCATGAAAAAATATCTCTTCATATTATATATATTTTTAATAAGCCAAATAGGATTTGCCCAAACTTTTGGTGGTGGAATTTTTGCTGGTCTTTCTGCTTCACAACTTGATGGTGATCTTTCAGGTGGATACAATAAAGCTGGTTTATCTTTTGGCATTTATACTAATGTGATGTTAAATAAATACATTGATGCTCAGTTAGAATTAAAATACATTCAGAAAGGAAGCAATAATAAAAGTGAAGATATAAACTCGCTGTATGTTTCTAAACTAAATTATATTGAACTTCCGGTTTTTTTAAAATATAGATTCCTAAATAAATTCAGTGCCAATGTTGGCATAGCAGCAGGTTATCTTCAAAAGGCTTCAGAAACCAAAGGAGGCATTGATGATGATCCAGATAGTAAGGATTTTAATACTTTTGAATTTTCCGGTATTGCAGGAGTAGAATATCAAATTTCAAATAGATTTTTGTTCAATGTGCGTTTTAATTATTCTATACTACCTATTAGAGCTAATCCAGGGGATCAAACATTTTTTCTAAATCAAGGGCAGTACAACAATGTACTTACTTTTGCTGTTTATTATCAGTTGGCAAATTCAAATCCAAATTCATATGCAAAAAGGGGAAAGAAAGATTGTGATTGCGATAACCGGCGCAAGCGGTTCAGTATACGCTAAATTATTACTTGACAAACTTGTACAAATAAGGAATCAGTTTTCTGAAATTGGCTTAGTGTTTTCGAAAAACGCTAAAGAAATTTGGGAATACGAGCTTAATAACAAATCATATAATGACTATCCTTTTAAACAATATGAGCCTAATAACTTTTATGCTCCTTTTGCTTCGGGGTCTGCCCAATATGATACAATGATTATTTGTCCTTGTTCAATGGGTACGCTTGGAAGAATAGCCAGCGGTGTTTCCGATGATTTAATTTCTCGAACTGCTGACGTAATATTAAAAGAAAAACAAAAGTTAATCCTTGTACCCAGAGAACTCCCATATAATTTGATTCACATTAAAAATATGGAGACAATTACTCTGGCAGGCGGAATAATTTGTCCTGCAACACCATCTTTTTATTCTAAACCAAAAACAATTGAAGATGTTGTTCTTACAGTTGTTAATAGAATCTTAGATTTGGCGGGTTTTGAAATTGACGCTAAAAGATGGGGAGATAAATAATTTAATTTACGCAACAGCCAAAGCTGCAATACTCACTTTAGTATCTTTAATTTCTAGTATTACATTTGCACATGCCTCAAGTGTTGATCCTGTTGTAACAACATCATCAACTAAAAGAATATGTTTCCCTTTTAAAAATTTCTCATTTGTAATTTTAAAAATATTTTCAACATTTTCCCATCGTTCAAATCTCGATTTTCGGGTTTGTGTTTCGGTAGCAACAGAACGAATAAATGATTTAATGTCTAATGGTTTTAGCAAAGTTTCTGAAAGTCCTTTTGCAATCCACTCACTTTGATTGTATCCACGTTTTTTCAGTTTGCTTTTATGTAAAGGCACAGGAATAATAACATCAACTTGATTAAAAAAACTATTTCTTAATTGATTCCCAAATGATTTTCCTAGCACATATCCAATCTCTTTATTACCATGATATTTAAACTTGTGCATCATTGTTTGATATTTACTATCTTTATTAAAAGTGAAAAAACCTGTTGCATATTCAAGTTTTGTTCTGCCCCAAAACATTTGTGAAACAGGATTCTCAATTTCCTTATGGTAGTGCGTTTTAGGCAAGTTATAAAGGCATTTTGTGCAAATCAAATCTTCTTGATTTACAAGATGTGAATTACAAACAATACAAATATCCGGGAAAAAGAGATTAAAAAAATCGTTCAAATATTGAGCAAATAAGTTCATATGCTAACTTTCTTTTCTCTAAGTTAACAATACTATTTTAAACTATTCCACTCATCATAAAATTGTTTTAAAAATACTTCCATATAATTATGTCTTTCTATGGCGATATCTTTTGCTGTTTCCGTATTTAATCTGTCTTTTAAAAGCAAAAGTTTCTCATAAAAATGATTAATGCTTGTACCTTTAGAATTTTTATATTCTGCAAAGCTATTATGTAACTGGACGTCTTTTTCTGGATTATGCATTGAGTTACCAAACTTACCTCCAAAAGCAAAAGTTCTAGCAACACCAATTGCTCCCATTGCATCTAAACGATCAGCATCCTGTACAATTTTACCTTCCAGAGTTTTTATTTGATCTTTTACTCCTGCACCTTTATAAGAAATATTCTTTATTATTTCAATAATCTTTTCTGTGATATCATTTGAAATTTCTATTTTTAATAGCCAATCACGAACGATATTAAGCCCTGTTTCCTCATTTTCATAAAATTTCCAATCTGCTACATCATGAAGTAAAGATGCCATTTCAATAATAAATAAATCACCTCCTTCTTTTTCTTGAATTTTTTTTGACAAATTCTGCACCCTATAAATATGCCACCAATCGTGTCCAGAGCTATCGCCTTTAAGTTTCGCTTTTACAAATTCAGTTGTATCATTAATGACTTGATCTCTATTCATTATTTTGCGTATAAAAAAACCCGCTATTTGCGGGCTCAATATAGAGTTGTGATTATATTATTCTCGTAACTGTTCTTCTTTTGTCCATTCAACTTCTCTCCCCAACAATGCAAATCCAATAAACCCTTTTACATGCAAAGTGCTATCATCACCTTCATCGAACCACATGAAACATTTGTAAGTTTTACCTTCTTTAGGATCATAAATTGTTCCGTCAACCCACTCTTTATCTTTTTCATCATATTCAAAAGATTTTAAGATCTGTAATCCAAGAATAGGTCGTTTTTGCAATTCCGGATCAGGATTATCATCATCAACTTTTATAGAACCATCTTCTTCGTTTGGCTCATTCAGCCATTTAATATCACCGTAATACTTATCTTCTTTTGATTTAAATATTTTTACTTGGGAATCTCCATCTTGTGTTAACCAATATCCTAATACCTTATCGGCATCTTGAGAAAACGAATCTGGAGTAAGAAATGCAAGCAATAACAGAGTAACAAATAATAATTTTAGTTTCATATTGCAGATTTTTAGTTTTTAGTCACGGCAAGATAATAAAATTTAAAAAATAATTAATCATCTATACATATATATTTATATATCAAGTTTAATAAAATTTATTTTACCATCCCATAAAAAAGGATATGAAGAATATCGTCTAAATTTGTTTCCAACTCCTGCATGTCCCACTTTTGTTCAATAATCATACTTTTCTCTAAACCCTTCAAAAATGTTACTAGTACAATAGCAGCAAGTTTAGTGTTTTTTAGCTTAAAGATTCCTTGATTTACTCCATCCTCTAATATATCTTTTATGGTTTGTCGCTCCTCTGTATCGTATTTTTTTCGAATACGCTCAGTAAATGCTAAGTTTCCCAAATAATCATTTTTTAAAGCTTCGTAAAAATTCACCATTTCCTTTAAGTATTTCATTCTTATGAAAACGTAATTTCTAATCTTATCCTTTGGGTTGTCATTAGTATTTATTACTTTTTTTTCCAGTTCCGCACTTAGCTGTCGAGCCTCATTTTTAACTACAGCTTCAAATATTTCTTCTTTACTATTAAAGTAATAATATATAGAGCTTTTGCCCATTCCGGCAGCATGAGCTATATCTTCCATGGTTGCTTTTTTAAATCCGTATACGCTAAAAATATCAGCTGCAATATTTACAATTTTTAGCCTGGCAGATTTTTGCTTTTTAATAATATGCTCTTTTATCATTTTTCGACCTTTTTATATTTGAATTCCAAAAATACAATTCAATATTGTTTTATTCTATGATTTTAGAACATGTTTTAAGAATTATAACACATTCAAATAAAAAATCGATGTTTAAAAACAATTAAACACCGATATACAATCGTTTTTAGAATTTGCTATTTAAGCCAGCGTGTAATCAAGCTGCTTTTTCTCAAGATCAGCTCTTACGATTGTAATTCTTACAGGATCGCCAAGTTGGTACGTTTTCTTATTCCTTCTTCCAATAATTGAATAATTATCTTCATCGAAAAAGTAGTAATCATCATCTAATTCTCGGATATGAACGAGTCCTTCACATTTACTGTCGTTTAGCTCAACGTAGAATCCCCACTCAGTAACACCAGAAATTATCCCGTCGAAGTCCTCTCCAATATGGTCTTTCATAAACTCAACCTGTTTGTACTTTATAGATGAGCGTTCTGCTTCAGCGGCCTTACGTTCCCTTTCGGAAGAGTGCTTACACATATCTTCATACTTGTTTTTTTCCTTACTTTTCCCGCCATTAATATAATCGGTAAGCATTCGATGAACCATCATATCGGGATAACGTCGAATAGGCGAAGTAAAATGTGAGTAATGCGAAAAAGATAATCCATAATGGCCTACGTTTTTTGTAGAATACACAGCTTTTGCCATTGAACGAACCGCCAATGTTTCAATTACATTTTGTTCCTTTTTACCTTGAACTTGATCAAGCAGATCGTTAATTGAACTTGTAATATTTTTTTGACTTGATGTATTTATTCCATATCCAAATCGCTGAATAAACTTTGAAAACCGTTCCAATTTTTCAGGATCCGGTTTATCATGGATTCTATAAACAAATGTTTTTGCCTTTGTTCCTTTTGCTGTCTTTCCTATAAATTCTGCTACTCGTTTATTAGCAAGAAGCATAAATTCCTCAATCAGTTTATTTGACTCTTTCTGTTCTTTAAAATATACTCCCAAGGGTTTCCCTTTTTCATCGATTTCGAATTTTACTTCTACACGATCAAAAGAAATAGCTCCGTTTTTAAATCTCCGTGCACGTATTTTTTGTGCCAAATCATTGAGTAATAATAACTCTTCTTTAAATACTCCTTCTCCGCCTTCAATTAAAGCTTGAGCTTCTGCATAATCAAATCGTTTATTGGAATTTATTACTGTTCTGCCTATCCATTGATCAAGAACATCGGCATTATTATCTAACTCAAAAACAATACTATAACATAGCTTTTCTTCGTTAGGGCGTAAACTACAAACCATATTTGAAAGCTTTTCCGGTATCATTGGAACAACTCTATCGACTAAATAAACAGATGTTGCACGTTGAAAAGCTTCTCGCTCAACTATCGACTCCGGTGTTACATAATGGGTTACATCCGCAATATGGACTCCAACTTCCCAATTCCCGTTTTCTAGCTTTTGAATTGATAAAGCATCATCAAAATCTTTTGCATCTGCCGGATCAATAGTGAAGGTTGTGATATCCCGAAAATCTCTTCTAGCCTTAAGGTCTGCTTCAGTAATTACTTCCGAAATATTATTAGCTGCATCTTCAACCTTTTTATCAAATTCATAAGGCAAGTCAAATTCAGCCAGGATGGCGTGCATTTCAGTTTCATTTTCACCTGGCTTGCCCAATACATTAACAACTTCTCCAAATGGATTTTTATATTTTTCGGGCCATTCGGTAATTTTCACGATTACCTTATCGCCACTCAGAGCACCTTTTAGTTTTGGTAATGGAATAAAAACATCATAGGGCATTTGCCGATTGTTGGCTGTCATAAAAGCGAAGTTTTTTGAAACCTCCACAACACCGACAAAATGTTCCCTTGATTTTTTTATAATCTCAACAACTTCGCCTTCGGGCTGTCGTCCGCGTTTTTTTGCGTACAAATAAACTTTTACTTCATCGCCGTTTAATGCATGATTTAAATTCGATTGCGATACAAAAACATCTTCATCTGATTCATCAGAAACAATGTATCCCGTTCCTTTTGCGGTAAGATCAACAGTACCTGTAATATATCCACCTTGCATTGTAAATTTGAACTTGCCTCGTGATACTTCAACTAAAGTTCCTAAATCTCTTAATTCGTATAAAATTGCAGTTATTAATCCTTTTGTTGAGTCGTCGGCAATATCAAAACTCTTTGCTATTTGCTTATAATTATATAGCTTACTAGAGTTATTAGTAAATAATCCTAGTATTTTTTCTGTAAGTACCTTTTTGTTAATTCCAAATTTATTTCTCTTACCTGTCTTTTTTCCTTTTTTCTTAAATTCTTTACTCATATTATTTTATTATATATTTTACAATAATAACTATTCAATATTAACTGATAATTAGCTCATTGTTAATTCATTCTTAAATTTTTCGGCAATTTCGCCAATACTTTTATCAATAGGTATAAATGTTTTACCTATCGTCTTTTTTATTTTCTCATTTGAATACTTCGAAACAGAAGTACTTGATTTTATAATCTCTTTTGTTATTTCTCGTTTTTTAATTCTTAGCGTGCCGGCAATAGAATCAAAAAATACAGCCAGCTTTAATAAACTAGAGCCTGCTTCTTTCTTTGGTTTCGCAACATTCATTGAATCTGCTATTTTGTCAAACAAGTCTTTATAAAATAAATTATCTGTATTCAGAATAAATCGCTCGGCATTAAAATTGCTCTCCATTAATTCAATCATAGATTCCGAAACATCCCGAACATCAACAAAACCTGTTGCACCTTTAGTAAAATATTTCAATCCTTTTGCTGCTTTTGAGAATAGAGATCCGCTACCAGAATTCCAAAATCCAGGTCCTAAAATAACAGATGGATTTACAACAACGGCGTTCAATCCCTCTTGTACTCCACGCCAAACTTCCATTTCAGATTTAAACTTACTAACAGAATAAGTTGAACGATTTTTTGAAGTTGTCCATTTATTGTTTTCATCTATAGGTTCGCCATTTAATGCGCCACCTAAAGAAGCAATAGAACTCACGTGACAAAGTTTTTCAATATTATTACTTAAACACAGATTAACAACATTTTCTGTTCCCTGAACATTAGCATTAATCAATTCATTTTTATCTTTTCCGTCAAAAGAAACTATCGCTGCACAATGGTATACTTTTCTTACTTCAGAGAAACTTTCCTCCAAAGAATATAAATCCAAAATATCACCTTGCACCCAATTAATTTTTTGAATCAATTTTTCATAATCATCCGAATAATAAGAAAATACTTTCTTTACTAATTCTATCTTATCTCTATTGCGGATTATTGCTCTAACTGGTTCGTCCTTTTTCACAAGATCATACAATAAATGCGATCCTACGAGACCTGTTCCTCCTGTTACTAATATCATTTTATGAAATGTTTTCTGATTCTTCTTTTCTCCAAATTAACTTTTTACCAAAACCTAAGCGATTATCTGTAAATTTAAGAAACCCTAATTCAATAACCCACAAATTGGTTTTCATTAACATCGCAACAGGAAATCTTTTTAAATATCTCGCCTTTACACGCTTCAGTAGTTCATCATTTGGTTCATACATTTTGCCTTGAAACTGTACTCCTTGGATTTTCCCAACAATATTGGTCTCTAAAACTATAGAGCCTGCTACCTTTTGATTAAGTACAGCATCTTGAGCGTGCTTTGTTTTATGATCTGTAGTAAAAACCAACATGTTTTCATCCTCGAAATAAACATAAAAACAATTGGCAGAGTATGGAATATTATTTTGAGAAGTTGCTAAAGTAAGTACGTGGTGTTTATTTATAAATTCTAATATTCTTTTGTCAATCTCAATCATTCTAATACTAACAATAAATCTTTTAAATAGTTTACAAAGCTAAGAATAAATAATTTAAAAATCCGAAGTATGTGTTTACACTCCAGATTTTTTTCTTTTAACTAAAGTATTTTTATTCGTATCGCAAACTTTCCACAGGGTTTGACCGTGCTGATTTAATGACCTGAATGCTAATCGTAAGTAAGGTAATAACTATAGATAATATCATAATCCAAAAAAGTTGAGAATAATTATCCTCTTGCTTATAATAAGAAGGGTCTGTCTTACCAAACAAAATGCCTAAAGGAATTGCAATAAGATTAGCTAGAATTATAAGAATAAGATACTCTCTTGCTAACTTGGCATATATTTGAATTGACCTTGCTCCTAATACTTTACGAATACCTATTTCCTTAATTTTGCGCTTGCTGCTAAAAGAAACCAATGCAAACAAACCTATTATAGCTATTACAATTGATACAACGGAGAAAAAACCAAAAGTTTTTGCCATTCCAGCATATACTTTATTCGTGCCATTATTAATATTTTCATCAAAAAGGCCAAACTCAAAATTGCTTTCAGGGAAAAAATCCTCAAGAATACTTTCTATCTCTCTAATTGTTTCTTTATTAGAAGCATCTGCCACTCGTATATTGATATCTTTATCATGGGTTAGATATCCTGGATGACTATATAAAAAGTACGGCTTAATTTTTGTAAAAGGAGATTGCTCATGAAAATCTTTTACTACGCCAATGATAGTATAATCTAAATCCCAAACCCTTTTCCCAATAGCTTCCTCTAAGCTCCAACCGGCAACCTTTACAAAGGTTTCATTTACAATGCATGCATTAGAATCAACTGCTCTGCTTACATCAAAGTGTCTTCCTGCTAATAAGTCAATTTTTAGGGTATTCAAGAAGGTAGCGTAAGCTCTATTGTATCTACAATTTATTTTTTCTCCATCAGGTGCGCCCTCCCAATTCATTGTCTGTCCCCACGAACTATAAAAAGGAGTGTTATAAGATATGGAAGCTTCTTCCACATCTGGAATCTGCAATAACTCGTCACGTAAAGCCGAAAATTCATTTATTTTAACTTTCTCTGTTTCTTTTGTTCTACATATAAGTAAATTCTGCTTCTCAAATCCTAAATCCTTATTTTGAAAATAATTGAATTGACCTAAAACACCTAAAGTAGTTATTACAAACAAAATAGACATCACTAATTGGAAAATTATTAATCCTTTGCGCATTGAGAATTTCTTAAATCGATTACTGTCAAAAAATTGATTTTTAATAGTCGACAATGGATTTAATGATGATAAAACTAAAGCGGGATAAAGTCCCGACAATATTCCGGTAAGAGTTGTTATCCCAATAATAAATAATGTAAATGTCCAATCTTCAATATATTTTATATTAAGAGGAACTGATACTATTCGATT
Source organism: Bacteroidales bacterium (assembly GCA_027859205.1). Lineage (GTDB taxonomy): Bacteria > Bacteroidota > Bacteroidia > Bacteroidales > UBA12077 > UBA12077. Next base: position 30,670 of record JAQIBH010000183.1, read on the forward strand.
AAATAAAGGTAAAGCTGCTTCTGTAATTGTAAACGCTACAAGTAAAGAAATAAAAACAACAATAAGCGATTCGCCTAAAAACTGCTTCATTAAACTGATTCTTGAGCAACCAACAATTTTTTTCACTCCAATTTCTTTTGCTCGAGTTAATGAATAGGCTGTGGTAAGATTTATAAAATTTATAGCTGCTAAAAGTAATGTAAACAAACCAACGGTTCCATACAGAAGAATTGCAATCCAATATCCGTCCTCGCTTCCCTGACGCAAATGAACCATCCATATTGGCTTAAGTTGGATTTCTTCATCACGATCTTCAATAAATTCATCAAGTAAGTATTTTATTTTACTTTCAAACAGCTTTGCATCAACATTTTCTTTTAGTTTTATATAAACTCTTGCACCATGCCAATCCCAATGCTCAAAATAATCTTCATTAAATACGCTCTTGTGTGTTTCGAATGAAAGAAGATAACTAGGACGTGCATTAGAATTAAAAGGGATGTCTTCAATTACAGCCGAAACTTGATAGGTTCTTTTACTATCTACCAATATATTTTGTCCAATTGGATTTACATCTGGAAACAATTTCTTAGCAATTGTCTCTGTCAAAACAATCTTCATTGGTGCATCAAGTGCTGTTTCTTTATTCCCAGCAATAAAATTTATCCTAAACAAATCAAAAATGTCTGGATTAGCATAATATCCATTTTCCTCATAAAAAGTTCGTTCTTTAGTAGATGATAAATACTCACCCCAAATTTCACGAATAGTAATTGCTTCCTCAACCTCTGCATATTTATTTTCTAATTCTACACTGACAGGCGCTGGTAACTGGGTCCAAGTTGTGATTTCGTTGGCAGTATTAACTAACTGCATAACCATGTAAATTCTCTCGTGGTCTTTATGATAAGTATCATAACTCGATTCATACTTTACAAAAAGGCTTAGCATTATAAATGCTGCCAATCCAACAGAAAGACCGAAAATATTAATTACGGAATAAGTTCTGTTTTTAAAAAAATTTCTAATCGCTAATATTAAAAAACTTCGTAACATATTTCTCAAATTTAATTATTTGTTTAAGTATATGCCAATATGAATGCCAAAGTTATACTTTTCTGATTTTGTGATACTTATAAAATATGCTGTATTATTACGCGGGAAATATTTTCTCACTTGCTGGGAAAACAATTCCCGTTTATATACTTTTATTCAAATTTCAATTCGTAATGAAAAAAATATTACCCAGTGTATTAATTATCGAAGACAATAAAGACATTATTGTGGCTCTCCAATTACTGCTTAGAAACAACTGCAATTCTATCGATTCAATAATTGAACCTGGACAGATTTATTCAAAAATCAGTACAAATAAATACGATGTAATTATTTTGGATATGAATTTTGTAGCTGGTCTTAATACGGGTAATGAAGGTTTTTTTTGGTTACAGGAAATTTTAAAAATTGATCCAAATATTTCGATAATATTTTTAACTGCATATGCAGAACTTGAAAAAGCCGTACAAGCTATTCAGGTTGGTGCAGTAGATTACATAGAAAAACCTTGGGACGATAATAAATTTATTACATCGGTAACACGTGCTGCCGAGATTTCAAGATCCAAACGTGAAATTAAATCATTGAAACAAATCAATAAAAATTTACGTTCAGAAATACATCAAGATTTAAATTACTACCAGAGTTCTTCGCCTGAAATGATCGAGTTAATGTCGATGGTAAAAAAAGTTGCAAATACTGATGCTAACATACTTATATTAGGAGAAAATGGCATAGGAAAAGAGGTGCTTGCAAAACAAATTCATTCTTTATCAAAGCGGAAAGAAAGTCTGTTTGTTTCAGTTGATTTAGGAACTATTCCTGATAGTTTATTTGAATCGGAGTTGTTTGGTTATGAAAAAGGTGCATTTACTGATGCTAAAGAATCGAAACCGGGAAAACTGGAGCCGGCTTCTGGGGGGACTCTATTTCTAGACGAGATTGGAAACTTAAATCTTGAATCTCAAAAAAAACTTTTAACTTTAATTCAAAATAAAAAAATCATCCCCGTTGGTTCTTCGAAACAAATTGAAATTGATGTTAGATTAATTACTGCCACAAATTTGGATTTGTATAAAGCTTGTGAGGACAAGTTGTTTCGTGAAGATTTACTTTATCGCATAAATACCGTTACTATTGAAATACCCGCATTAAGAAAAAGACAAGAAGACATAGATGGATTATCAAATCACTTCTTAAAAATTATGAGCGATAAGTATCAAAAACCAATTAGTGGAATATCAGAAAAAGGTATGAAATACCTAAAATTATATACATGGCCGGGAAACATTCGAGAATTAGGACATGCCATTGAAAAAGCTGTAATTTTAAGTGAGTCTAAAATATTAGATGAGTCTGATTTTACATTTAGAAAAAAAAATTCCCAAAATTCATTTGAAACCTTAGATCTTGAGAATAATGAAGTTCAAATAATACAAGCGGCACTTAATAAACACAATAATAATTATACCGAAGCAGCTCAAGAATTAGGCATTACTCGTCGTACATTGTACAACAAAATTAAAAAACATGGTTTTTAATCGGTTTAATATAATCGTAATACTAATCTGTATTTTAATTGCAATTACAGGAATTGCGTTGGTTGAAGTCTGGACAAATGCTGATTATCGGATTGGTAAATTGACCCTTAGTATTGTATGGATTGCATTGATTGTTTTGCTTATTAATTATGTAAATAAAACTAATCGAAGTTTAAAACAATTTCTTGATAGTTTACGATATAGTGATTATGTAAATTCCGATGCAGCATCAGGAAAATCATTTAAAGAATTAAATTTTAGTTTTAATGAGATAATTCGTTATGTTCGATTGGCCGAGCTTAAAAAAGAAAGCACACACCATTACTTGCGGCATTTATTAGATCAAATGCCAACAGGAATAATTGCTACGGATAAACTAGGGAAAATTGAAATTATAAATCGCGCCGGATTACAAATATTAGAATTTGATTCCTTGTCAAACCTATCTCAACTTGACGATTTACAAAAGGACCTTAGCTCTGAAATAAAAAACTTAAGTGCTTCAAAGAAAAAAGTAATAAGTATTCAAACTAAAAGTGGACTAAAAAGTATATTATTTAGGCATAAGGAAATTCTAATAAGCAATAAAAAAATTCAGGTAATATCATTTGAAAACATTCGCGCCGAGCTTGAATTTGAAGAAGAACTAGCATGGCAAAAAATATTTAGGGTACTAACACATGAAATAATGAATTCAATTGCTCCAATTCGATCACTAACGGCTTCAGTGTTAAAAATCTTTTTGCACAATGAAAAAGCTAAAAGTATAAAACAATTGAATGACGAAGAGATCAGTTTTGCAGTAACCGGATTAAAAAGTATCAATAATAGAAATAATGGATTAACGAATTTTGTCTCTGATTTCAAAAAACTAATGCGTGTTCCTGAACCAAAAAAAGAACAGGTTGAAATCAATCAGTTTTTTGATGACATTTTACCTTTACTACACGAACTATGTATCCCTAAAAATATTCTATTAAACTACAACAGATTACTAAAAACACGATACTTTTTAATAGATAAAGAACAAATAACACAAGTGGTAATTAATATAGTTAAAAATGCCGTTGAAGCAATTTTAAAAGGAAAAGGTATTATTAATATCAATCCAAATATAAACTCCGAACAACTTTACATTGCAATTTCTGATAATGGCGAAGGAATTTCAAAAGATGTTTTATCTGAAATTTTTATTCCATTCTTAACAACCAAAAATGAAGGTTCCGGCATTGGTTTAAGTCTTTCCCGACAAATAATAAGGAACCACAATGGCAATGTAGGAATTACTTCAGAAAAAAATAAAGGAACAAAATGTGAATTAAGTTTTCCTTTGTTAGAAAATTCATAAAACATAATTTATTGGCTCTAAAATCTTAGGATAAAAATTCTTTGCTAATACTTTAAATCTTCATAAATTCGCAAAATATTTAAACTAAAATTTATAATTATGTTTTCAGGTATAGTTGAAGAAGCTGCAAAAGTTGTAAAACTTGAAAAAGACAAGAGCAATTTACATATTACTATGCATTGTTCTTTTGCAGATGAATTAAAAATTGATCAGAGTATTTCTCATAACGGAGTATGTCTAACCGTTGTTAAAATCGATAAAGAAAATAAAACTTTTACCGTAACTGCAATTCAGGAAACTTTAGACAAATCAAACCTCGGATTATTAGAAGTTGATGCTAAAGTAAACCTTGAGCGTAGCATGAAGATTGACAGCCTATTAGACGGACATATGGTACAAGGGCATGTTGATCAAACAGCAGTTTGCACCAATGTTCGTGAAGCTGACGGAAGTTGGTATTATACATTCGAATATGATCCAACGCTAGAAGATTATATTACCGTTGAAAAAGGATCTGTATCAGTTAACGGCGTTAGTTTAACTGTTGTAAACTCGAAAGATAAATCTTTCGAAGTGGCAATTATTCCTTTCACTTACGATTTAACAAATTTCCACGAGTTTAAACCCGGAACAGTTGTTAACATAGAATTTGATATTATTGGAAAATATGTTGCACGAATTGTGAGACAGCAACTAAACAAATAAACATGTAGTCCTGAGAAGGTTTCTAAAAACCTTTTTTACCACATATTTCGACAAGCTCAATATGACAAGATATTTTTCCCGATTCTGTCATGCTGAGCTTGTCGAAGCATTATTCCCTTTTTGATTGCATTTTATTTCACATAAATCTATCTTTGTACGTTTTAAAATATTGAAGTTCATAAAAATATATATTATCGATGAGTAAAAAATTTCCTACATATCCGTTGTTAGATTTATCGCAAATAAATAAAGATATACTTGCACGTTGGGACGCGAATGATACATTTCACAAAAGTATAAGTACACGTAAAGGTAAACCAACCTTTGTTTTTTACGAAGGTCCACCATCGGCCAATGGTATGCCTGGAATCCACCATGTTATGGCTCGCGCAATTAAAGATATTTTTTGCAGATATAAAACTATGAAAGGGTTCTTAGTAAAGCGTAAAGCTGGATGGGATACTCACGGATTACCTGTTGAATTAAGTGTTGAAAAAGCTCTTGGTATAACAAAAGAAGATATAGGCAAAAAAATTACTGTTGATAAATACAACGAAACTTGTAAGAAAGAGGTAATGAAATATACCGATGTGTGGGAAGATTTAACACACAAAATGGGATATTGGGTAAATATGGACGACCCGTACATTACTTTCGATAATAGATATATTGAAACATTATGGTGGCTGTTAAAACAGCTTTTCGATAAGGATTTACTATATAAAGGTTATTCGATACAACCGTATTCTCCTGCCGCCGGAACAGGTCTAAGTACACACGAACTTAACCAACCTGGTTGCTACAAAGATGTTAAAGATACTACCTGTGTTGCTCAGTTTAAGGTAATAAGAAGCGAGAAATCAGAGTTTTTATTTAAAGATACCGATACTAATGTTTCTTTTTTAGCATGGACAACAACACCTTGGACATTACCATCGAATACGGCCTTAGCTGTTGGTGAAAAAATCAACTATGTTAAAGTAAGAACATTTAATCAGTATACAGGAGAACCAATTACTGTTGTTCTTGCTGAAAGTTTATTTGGAGTTCATTTCGATAAAAAATCTAAAGATTTAAACCTTGAAGATTATAAAGCTGGAGATAAAAAAGTTCCTTACAAGCTTATAGACAAATTTACCGGGAAAGATATTGAAGGTATTAATTACGAACAATTAATAAACTGGGTTAAACCCGAAGGAGATGCTTTCCGCGTAATAACAGGCGATTTTGTAACTACCGAAGATGGTACTGGTATTGTTCATATTGCTCCCACTTTTGGCGCTGATGACGATCGTGTAGCTAAACAAAATAAAATTTCTCCATTGATTGTTTATGACAAGGAAGATAAAATAAATCCTTTAGTTGACAAGCAGGGAAGAATGTTCCCAATAGAAAATCTAGATCCTAAGTTTGTTTCTAAATATGTTAACGAAAAATCATACAAAGAATTTGCTGGGCGATTTGTTAAAAACGAATATGATGAAACATTAACTAAAGATGATGCAACTTTAGATGTTGATATATCAGTAATGCTTAAAAAGGAAAACAAAGCATTTAAGATTGAAAAACATATTCACAATTATCCGCATTGCTGGAGAACAGATAAGCCTATCCTCTATTATCCTTTAGATTCATGGTTTATTAAAACAACGGCATCGAAAGATCGAATGATTGAGTTAAACAAAACCATTAACTGGAAACCGGAATCAACAGGGACAGGTCGTTTTGGCAAATGGTTAGAAAACTTACAAGATTGGAATTTATCTCGTTCACGATACTGGGGAACTCCTTTACCAATATGGGTATCTGAAGATCGTTCTGAGATGAAATGCATTGGTTCAGTTGAAGAACTATACAATGAAATTGAGAAATCAGTACAAGCTGGGATTATGACTGAAAATCCTTATGCTGGTTTCGAAGTTAGAAATAACACAAAAGAAAATTACGAGAAAATAGATCTTCATCGCCCGTATGTAGATCATATTTACTTAGTTTCGGTTAGTGGAAAGAAAATGACTCGCGAAATTGACCTTATTGATGTTTGGTTTGATTCAGGCGCTATGCCTTACGCACAGCTTCATTATCCTTTCGAAAATAAAGAAGGATTCGATCAGGTTTATCCTGCCGATTTTATTGCTGAAGGTGTTGACCAAACTCGCGGATGGTTTTTTACTTTACATGCAATATCTACAATGCTCTTTGATTCTGTTGCTTATAAAAATATCATTTCAAACGGTCTTGTATTAGATAAGAGCGGAGCAAAAATGTCAAAACGATTAGGAAATGCTGTTGATCCATTCGAAACAATTGAGAAGAACGGTTCGGATCCTTTACGTTGGTACATGATAACCAATGCACAACCATGGGATAACTTAAAATTTGACTCAAGTGGTATTGATGAGGTTAAACGTAAGTTTTTTGGTACTCTTTATAATACTTATTCATTCTTTGCATTATATGCCAATGTTGATGGATTTAAATTTACTGAAGAAGAAATTCCGGTAAACGAACGTCCGGAAATAGATCGTTGGGTAATCTCTTTATTAAACTCTCTTGTAAAAGAAGTTGAAAACGATTATGAAAATTATGAGCCAACTCGTGCTGGCAGAGCAATTCAGGAATTTGTTTCAGAAAACTTGAGTAACTGGTATGTTCGTTTAAATCGTAAACGATATTGGGGTGGTGAATATTCAAAAGATAAAATTGCAGCTTATCAAACTCTTTACACTTGTTTGGAAACTGTTGCCAGATTAATGGCTCCAATAGCCCCTTTCTTTGGCGATCAGTTATTTACCGATTTAAACTCGATTACAGAAAAAGACTTAACAGAATCTGTTCATATTGCTGATTTCCCAAAATGTAATGATCAATATATAGATACTATTTTGGAAGAACAAATGGACATAGCACAGCGTGTTTCTTCTATGGTTCTTGCTTTACGCCGAAAAGTAAGCATTAAGGTTCGTCAGCCACTAAGCAAATTAATGATTCCAATATTAGACAAATCATTGCAAGGAAAATTCGAAGCTATTCGTAATTTGGTGCTTGGAGAAGTTAATGTGAAAAATGTTGAATATATCACAGATACAAAGGGAGTGCTGGTTAAAAAAATCAAACCAAACTTTAAAACCCTAGGCCCTAAGCATGGTAAATTGATGAAACAAATTTCGCAAGCTGTGGCACAAATGTCGCAAGAAGATATTGTTACTTTTGAAAGCAATGAAACATATGAATTAACCGTTGAAACAGAAAAGATCCACATGGTTTTAGAAGATGTTGTAATAACATCGGAAGATATTCCCGGATGGTTAGTGGCAAATGACGGGAAATTAACAGTTGCTCTTGACATAAATGTAACAGAAGAATTAAGAGAAGAAGGTATTGCACGTGAATTTATTAATCGTATACAGAATATTAGAAAAGATAGTGATTTTGCCATTACGGATAAAATAAAAATCCAAATTCAAAAACACGAACTTATAAACACGGCAATTAAAAAGTATAACGATTATATAAGTACTCAAACTCTTGCTAAATCTATTGATTTGGTTGATAAGCTAGAACAAGATTCGATTCATTTCATAGAAATTGAAGAGGAAATAAAAACTAACATTAAAATAGATAAGATAAGCTAATAATAAATTTTTTTATTCAAAAAAGTTATTATCTTTAGATCACATAAAATTTATGAATTATGGCTGAAAAGACAAGATATACGGACGATGATTTAGCGGAATTCAAAGAACTCCTCAATCTAAAACTAGAAAAGGCAAAAATTGACTTTGATATTTTAAAGAAAACCATTACTCATAGCGAAAGCAATGACACAGAAGACACTTCGCCTACTTTTAAAGTTTTAGAAGAAGGTGCAGCAACTTTATCTAAGGAAGAAGCTGGAAGATTGGCTCAACGTCAGCAAAAATTTATTCAGCATTTACAAGCTGCTCTTATTAGAATTGAGAATAAAACATATGGTATTTGTAGAGAGACAGGCAAATTAATCTCTAAAGAAAGACTTCGTGCCGTACCACACGCTACTTTAAGTATTGAAGCTAAAAATAATCAACGTTAAAAAGCATTTAACATATTTTATGAAATGATTGGATCAAAACGATTCAATCATTTTTTTTTATTGGACTCTTTTTAATAGTTTTATGCCCAAATTAAAACTCACAGAATGAAATCAAACACTACCAAATCTATATTAATAATTATACTAGTATTATTTATCGATCAGGCTTTTAAAATATGGATTAAAACCCATATGATCCTTGGTCAAGAGTACGAAATACTTGGAAATTGGTTTATAATTCATTTTACCGAAAATAATGGAATGGCTTTTGGAATGGAGTTTTGGGGCAAAAATGGTAAAATTTTCTTAACATTATTTCGTATTGTTGCTGTTGTTGGAATTGGCTGGTATCTTAAAACACTTATTAAACAGCATGCCCCAAAAATGGTAATTCTCAGTATTTCACTAATTATGGCTGGTGCTTTAGGAAATATCCTTGATAGTATTTTTTATGGTGTTATTTTCAATGAAAGCTTTTATCAAATTGCCGAATTTATGTCTCCTGATGGTGGATATGCTCCACTTCTTCAAGGACGGGTTGTTGACATGCTTTATTTTCCATTATTTGAGGGTCACTATCCAAGCTGGTTCCCTTTTTGGTCTGATCAGCAATTTATTTTTTTCAGACCGGTTTTTAATATTGCCGACTCTGCAATTACAACCGGTGTTTTATATATCTTAATATTTGAAAAGTCTTTTTTTAAGCATTTAGACTAAATTTTTGTATCGCTGAACAATAAAAGTTTCCGATATTCGTAAAAATATTGTTACTTTATTAGAAATTTAAACTCAGCAATCATGTATCATATAATTGTTCCGATAGACTTCTCAGAAGAATCCTTAAAGGGTCTTGAGCTTGCTATTTTACTTTCAAGCAAGAAAGAATGTACAATACAAATGGTGTATGTACAGAAAAAGAGTCTTGATTATAATCCTGGATCGAAAGAAGAAGAATATAAATATGCAGAAAAAGAACTTAAAAAAATAAAAGAAAAATATATTTCTAAATTACCTGAAAAAGTTGAGTTAAAGTATATAATAAAATCTGGCAGAATTTATCGTGAAATTGTTGGTCAAGCTGAATCATTTAAAGATTCTTGTGTTGTAGCCTCAACACATGGGGCTTCTGGGTTTGAAAAGTTTTTTATTGGAAGCAATGCGTTTAAAATTATATCGGCAACAAGAAAACCTGTATTTACAATCCGAGGAAATACTATCCCTAAAAAAATAGATCAAATTATATTCCCTCTGGATATTTCTGCTGACACACGCCAAAAATTACCCTTTACGGCTGAATTAGCCAAGTGGTTTGGCGCTACAGTTCACGTAATAACAGCAACATCGCTGCAAACGGAAGATGTTAGCAAAAAACTTTCTTCATATTCTAATCAAGTATGTGAATATCTTGACAAGCGCGAAATAAAATACAAAACAGAAGCATTAATTGGATCTAATTTTACCGATTTAGTAATTGATTATGCAAAAACAGTTAAAGCTGATCTTATATCTATAATGACAGAACAAGCATCAGATGGCAATTTTATTATGGGAACATCAGCACAACAAATGCTCAATAAATCTTCATTACCTGTTTTATGTATTAATCCTAAAGAATTACATATTCTTTAAGTAATCTGAAAAATTATTTCTTAAAAGTTACAACAAAGCAATCTGGAAATTCTTTTGCGAGTTTCTTTTTTAGTTTATTTAAAATCGATTCGGAACTATAATTTCCCACAATAATTCGATATGCTTTTTGATTATTTATTGTTGCAATCTCAACAAAAACTTGTTCATTATACTTCTTCTTTAGTCTATTAACTAGCCTAAATACATTCTCGTCATTTTTGTAACTGCCAATTTGAATTCCTTTTCCTGTAGGAAAAACAATATCAGCGTTTACTTCATAATATTCACTATTATTATTCTCTTTTATTGTACTAGACTTTTTATCAGGAAGATCATCTGTTGATGCAATTAATTCTATTTTAACTTTAACAATACCCTTCTTAACAAAATCCAGTTCTTGTGCTATGGATTTAGAAAGATCAATAATTCGATTATCGACAAATGGTCCTCGATCATTAATTCGCACTACCGCATATTTGTTGTTTTCCGTGTTTATTACTTTAACAATACTTCCAAATGGCAATGTTCTGTGAGCCGCTGTTTTTTTCGCATGATAATAAATTTCACCGTTGGCAGTTTGTCTGCCCTCAAACTTATCTGCATAAAAACTTGCTAAACCAACTTTTTTATATGTCTGTTGAGCATTTAACTCAGATACAGATATCAATAAAAAAACACTGATTAATACAATAATTCTATTTCTCATTATCTCCTTTATTTGATTCTGCATCGATTTCCCAATATTTCTCTTCATCATTAATCTCTTCATCTTCTTCAATTTCCCAGGTATATATTCTTCGGGCCGGACCTTTATCTTTATAATAAATAGCTAAAATAATTCCCGCTATTGCTCCCAATAAATGTGATTCCCAAGATATGTATGGTTGGATTGGCAAAACACCCCAAATCATGCTGCCATATAAAAACACTACTAGCAATGATATTGCCATTAACTTCACATTTCTTCTTATTAGACCACTGACAAACAAAAATGCAGCAAAGCTGTAAACAAGTCCACTTGCCCCAATATGGTATGCCTGACGAGCACCCAACCATATCCAAATATTTGCAATAAAATAACTCAGAAAAAACACTTTATAAGCAATCTTATTATAAAAATAAAAAAGACCTGTTCCCAAAACTAAAATTGGAATGCTATTCGCGATAAGATGTCCAAAATCTGAGTGAATTAATGGAGCTGTTAAAATACCTGTTAATCCTTTTAATCTTAATGGGAATATGCCTAAAAATGCTAAATTCAAATCTAATAAAATCTCAGATATTTTAATTATCCAGATTACCAAAACAAAGAATACTGGAAATATTAAGCTATATAAAAACCTTTTTTTCTCTTCTTTCATAACATTGAACCTATTTAATTTATAAATATCATTATTTTTGCAGAAATAAAAAACCCGATCAGATTTTTGATCGGGTTTAAAGCAATGTTATTAAAACTATTTTGTAATTATTCTTTTACATAAAACTGCTCCGTTATCTGATTCAACAGACAAAAAATAAATTCCTTTTGCTTTATTGCTTATGTCAATTTGTTCTTTTATTTCTTGAATGCCTTTTATGTTTTTGGTATAAACTATTGAACCAATTACATCAAATACTTTTATCTGATAAGTACTGTTCTTCGATCCTAAAATTTCAAGATTAAACAAACCACTTGAAGGATTTGGGTAAATTTTTATATTATTTTCATTTATTGGAATAATTCCAGTGGTTGATGATAATATGGCATTAACCTCAAGGTCTGCATCAACAACATTCAAGGTGCTGTCATAGTCCCAAAAACCTTCTTTACTTAAAGTAAAACTTAAACCATCTCCCGGAGTGATTTCGGCAAAAACAGCTTCACCATTTGTGTCTGTATATTTGCTTTCACTATTGAATTCAACCAATACATTATCAATAAAGCTTGAAGAAGCATCCGTTACAATAAAGTTTACACTAAATGTTAACAACATATTTATTTCAACGGTTTTATCAGCATCAACATTAACGGTTCCATTAACTTCATCATAACCGATTTTTGATATTATATATGGTTTATTTAATGAATAAGTTACATTAAAAACATATTCTCCATTTGCATCTGATGTTCCACTTTTACCATCAAAACTAATTATTGCTCCTTCAATAGGGTTAGATCCATCTTCATCATATAAATTAAAACTAACATCATATTTGGAAACTTCTAAAACAAATTCCTCTGACGTATCTTCAAAGAAATTAATCTGGTTTTCAAAATCATCGTAACCCAATGCATGTATAGTTAATGGATAATTAATTCCTTCAGGAATATTATAAAAGTTCACTATACCACTTACATCTGCTATTTCAGTTCTGCCACTAAACTCAACAATTGCCCCTTCTATAGGATTTCCTCCAATATCAGAAACCGTTACTTGGTTATCGTAAACCACAACACTTCTGATTTCTGCTTCCCAACCAGATAAATATTCAGAATTATCCGATGTAAACACAAAGGTTAGAGCTCCTGCTTCATTAGTTGCAACAATATCATTCGGCGCACTTAACCCTGAATAACTTCCAATTAATTCTGCCCCTGTATTTTCCCCATCGTATATTTTCAAATAATCGTAACCAGACTCAAGACTAAAGGATAAAAATTTCACCATTAAATATTCGTCAGCGCCATCAGGATTTAATGTTATCGTATCGTTTTCATAATTTGAATAACTACCACTACTTCCTCCCGAATCATAAAAATATGCCCGTGAAGAAATGACCGTATCCTCATCAGTGATTAGAATTTCTGGTATTTCGCCAATACTAAACTCTCTACTTACAGATTTTGAATAATAACCATAGGATACATCGTCAATATCAAATGACAAATAAACAATAGTTCCAAGCAGTGTTTCATTATTTGCTATAGCATTAAATTTTATCGTATCTGTTTTTTGAGCATCTAAACTAAAGCTCCCTGTTTCTGTATTGTTTAATGTTAAATAGCTTTCTCCACCTCCCAAAATAGTCGCTAAGCCATTTAAATTAGTAATAGTTGCGTTACCACTATTCGTAACAACTAAAAAAATATCTGCGGTTTCTCCAGGATCTAAAATTCCATTGGTATTACCCGCTTCATCATCTATAAAAACATCTCCTATTTTAATTTCCGGAGCATTTACTATAAGATTTATTTTCCAATTCCAATTGTATTCAACACTGCCAGCATCTTCTCCTACAATTTCTAAATCGAAACTAACTATTTGTTGATCTGAAAATATATTTTTAAAATCTACAGTAAAAGACATTTCATTAAAGGCAGAATCTGATTTTAAAATTGTTCCGAACTCTTGCGTGGAATTTGAAATAATAATATTCGTATCTATTGAACTCAAGTTAGCTATAACGTTGTATGCATCGAAGATATCCGATAAATTTTTTAACTGGATATCCAGTTTTATTGTTTCGCTAAAATCAACTTCAGAATTATTATTTTCTAATGCGTCATCAATTAAATAATAATCTAAAACAACATACGGAGTTGTTGCAGACACAATATTTATTTCATCTATTATTGGCTGACGATTTTGCTTTGTAATAACAATATCAAGTATTCCTCCTTCCAATAAAGGATCAAAAGATAAATCAACCATGCCAGATGCATCAACCAGTTTGACATCAAGCAATACTCCTTCTTTAGAGATTGCTACATAGGCATCTTCTTCGGCTAAAACCAGAAAACTAGAAGACCCGGTGATAATATCAGAATTATACGTTGCAATTAGCGCCTCTGGTTCAGTGACATATGGAGTTAATGAAGGATCTCCCATTAAATGATAAATCTCCCAATAATATGCTTTGCGAGAAGATGCAGAGGCTTCCACAGCCAGGTTTCCAGCTACGTTAATTTGACCTTGAGTAACATACCAGTCTTGCTTTGCCTCTCCATTTAAATGAAAGAATCTATCGTATGCACCGCGTCCACTTTCTTCGTATGTAGGATTTGCAGAAATACCGGCTAAGCCAACTCCCCAGAAATAATCCTCATCCCAATAAGTATTGTTTGACCCACCAATATACCCAACTGCACCTTTTCCTATAGCCCTTAATAAAGTTTCACCAAAACAAGAAGCATCATTAAATTTATTAGACAAACAACAATTACCAATCATTAAAGGATACATATGCTCATTTGTCATTAAATCTACATGAGTATTAACAAAATTAGGGTCACCCCAACCACCAGAGCTACAATGAGCTGTATAATTAGCTATTGAAACTCCTGCTGATATATCATTTCTTATCTGAAGATCAGAGCTTCCTGATTCGGGATATAAATAACTTTTTGCAGTTATACCATTATCACTATTTATGTAATACGTAGCTGCATAATTCACAAATCCATTACCATATGTCGGAGCAAATGTGCCATCCACTCCCGCTATAATTACAACATTATCTAAATAAGAAGGGTCTGGCATTTCATATTTTTCCAGCTCTAGCGTTTTATCAATTTGAGGCTGAAGTTCAGCTATTGATTCTGCTGAAAATCTACCATAAAAAACCTCAGGTAATTTGTTGCCGGTATATTCACAATAGTATAAATCTGTTACATGTCCACCGGCAGTCCCACTGAACGCAGGAATTTGTGCAACATCGCCAACCAACAAAACAAAGGTTGGCGAAACACCATCATCTGGATTATCATACAAATCTTGTAAATATGCTTTTATGGTAGTTGTTGTGTTTCCAACATTAGAGTCATCGGTATATGCTTCTACAACATTAAAACCTTTCATTGTTTTCCATTCAACAAAGGTTTGTAGAGTTTCTTCAAACATTCTATCAGAAACAATAACATATTTTACCGGACCACTTATCAATGCTTTTGATTCACTGACGTTATTTATTGTATTTAATGAAACATTCTCAAAGTAAGGTGATTTTAGATTTTTGTAATTAATTGATTTTGCACTTACATCATCAACAAAACTTACTTCTACTTCTATATTATTGAGTATTTTTAAGGTGTTTTCTACAGGATTATATTCAAACGGAGAAATCTCTATATAACCAAGGTGTTTGTTTCTAAGGAATCCTCTATCTTCAAATTTTATAATATCATTTTTAAAGAATTCGTTTCTTCCATAAATATCTTTGTTTTTATAAAATGGGACTTTTTCTGGATCCTCGCTTTTTGAAAGTGATGGTTGTGCCGGAATAATTTCATTTAATAAGTGGTAGTCATCTAGTTTTATAATTTCTTCATCAAAGCTCAAAACCTTTACAACAGGCTTGGTATTATGAGGAATTTCAATTAATCGACTTATCAATGGTAAATTAGGCTTTCCCTTGTCGAAACTCTTGGTTAATGTTTCCGAACTAAGCTCAATAAAAGTTCCTTCTTTTGTTTCTTTCTCAACCAATTCAATAGTTCTAATTGTTTCAGATATCAAAATGCCATTTGAAATATCTTGTACTATTTCGAGGTTTTTTAATGTTTGTTTTGAAGTATTTAAATCAATTGTAATTTTTTTCTGCGAAAATACAGATATTGATATTAGAGTAAATAGTAAAATACAAGCCGTACGTTTAATCATCACGTAGTGTTTTTATACAAATAAGTTAATAAATTCGAGTGCGACAAGGTATTATATTTCTACGAAAAAGAAAACGTTTTTGTTCCCTTTTTGTTCGAAAACCTAATTTTAAGTGAAGTGTTTTACTTATTTACTTTCCCAATTTTTGATTCTATTGAGTCAATTTTTTTATTTAAGCAATCCGATTTCCCTTTTCTTATATCCAATTTAATACTTGAATAAACCCTGTTTGAGAAAGGCTCAAGAACTTGATATGATTTATTTATCAAATCTAGGGCTTCTTCAAGAGTTTCCGTTTCAATTATTGTGCCCATTGCGGTTAACTTGTATGTTACTCCGCTTTTATTAATCATATCAATTATTTTACTAACAGATTCGCTGGCGCTATCACCCTTTTTATCGGTTGGAAACATTGCAAATTCAAGAAGTACTGACATAATAGTATTATTTATTCACATTAAAATTTATTTCAATATCCCAATTAGACCTTACAGTTATTTTATCTTCGTGGTATAATACTTCTTCCGGTGAAAGGTGTTTTAGATATTCCCCCGTATCCCATTTTTTATTGAAATTTTTATCAATAATTATTTTGAATATAAATTCTTTAGGTGGCAAAAAATCGTATTCTATAATTTGATCTGACTTAATAATTTTATACCTATAAATTAACTCTTCCTCTTTCCCGGGTAAAATAAGCTGGCATATTACTTGAAACGATGAATCAATTCCGGTAATATCGGCCAGGATTTTCCCGTAAAAATCAAGCTTCTGAGTCTTAAATTCTAATATACTCGTATCGTTTACGGTTTCATATATGTCGACGAAAGCATCCGGATAGATTTTAAGCTTATATATAGCATCTTCACACCAGTCAACCGCCATAAAATATTTCCTTAATTTTATGCTGTCCTTTAAAATATTATAATTTACAGGAATATCTAAACTATCAACAATCGAAAATAATTCAATTTTTGATGTATCTAAATTTTGTAAAGGAGTTTCAAATTCAAAATTTAATTTGCTATTTAAGTCCACAGTACCTCTACTTTTAATATTTAAATTATACTTTAAACTAGTATCGGCCTCCTCTTGATTCTTTTTATTTTCTTTTTGATTTTGTGCTTTCTCAAAATACCTCAAATTTAACGTATCGGTATTCCATTGATACACCAAATTTGAATCTTCTTTTTGATATGTAAGTAAAAAAGTTATTGTTTCTTTATTATAAATTGTACTGTCGCTCAACCAATATATTAAAGAATCCTCGTTAATTCCTGTTTCTTTTATATACCAATCATTTTTAATTATAGTATCAGCAATACTCAAAATAACACTATCCTTAATTGGCTGATTAAACATTATTTCTACTTTTTGTTTTGTATCTCTTGTGTTATTGGCTAAATATTGAACTTCACCATCTTCGGCAAACAATTTTAAAATGTAGTTATTAACCTTAAAATAAGTGTCCGACTTAATAATTATTGAATCAATTTCAAGTATTTCTTCTGATTTAAGGTTAATGCTTGAATCTGATTTAAACACTGTGTCGATTGAAGTTTCAGTTATTAAATCAAATACCACAAGAGAGTCAATAAAAGCAATGTTTTCATCAACAATATCAAATAAGTAATTCTTATTAAAGTCTCTCAAACAAAATAGTTTGAATTGGTCGTTTTTAATATTATTAATTTTAAAAAAACCTTCTTTATTTGTTTTGGATATGTAAATAGGAATCTCTTTTATTGGAATTGAATCTTCATGATCAGTATAAAGCATAACAAAAACTCCTTCTTCGGGCAATAAATTAAAGGAATTTAAAACTTGTCCCTGTATTGATAAAGAATCTATAAACGAACCTGTAGATAAAACATATTGAAAATTCTCAATTGGATTTCCTTCGTTGTAATCTCTCACAGAATTACCAAAATAAATATTATAAGTTGTAGAATCTTTTAACTCTTCCTCAAAATTAATGTGCAGTGTTTTTCCTTTAATTTTTATTTCTGGATTTTCTTCAACAGGAGGCGATATTATTAAATTATTATTCAATTCCAATAACTGAATATATTCATCAAAACTTATGCTTATATTTTTACTATCGAAATTTATTGAATAATCTGGAGGTTCTATTTCAACAATGAGTGGATGTTGCTCATCCTTGGGCCCTCCTGTGGGCGTTACCATTTTTGCACAAGCCCCAAGGATTATAACAAGGAGTGAATATAAAATAACCTTTTGAATGCTTCTGATCTTCATGATTTTTCAAAATTACAACTTACAAACTTAAAAAGTTTATTTTAACAAATAGTGATAGTGACATTTTTAATATATTAATCAATTCAAAAAAATTAAAGTTTTAATTAGCTATTTATTTAATTTTCTAACCGTCTATTACATAAATCAGTATATTCTATTGAATGTAAAATATATTTCAGCAGAAAGTTAAGAATCTTTATTTACTATAATTATTGATTTAACATTATATAACATAATACTAAATTCAGCATCTTATATCAAATAAAAAAATTCATACATTTGTAAAATAAATAAAAATAAATAAAAATAAATAAAAATGCCAATAAACTATATTAACTGGGACATTAATCCTGAAATTGTAGGCTTTTGGGGATTATCAATAAGATATTATGGACTACTATTTGCCTCATCATTCTTTTTTGGATATTTAATTCTGCAAAAAATATTTAAGCAAGAAGGATTATCGATAGAGTTATTAGATAAATTAACTGTTTATATGGCAGTTGGAACAATATTAGGTGCGCGTTTAGGTCATTGTTTATTTTATCAGCCAGATTATTATTTGAGTAATCCCTTGGAAATTCTTAAAATATGGCGTGGCGGTTTAGCAAGTCATGGTGCTGCTATTGGCATTCTTATATCGCTTTTCTATTTCTCAAAAAAGAATAAAAAACCATATTTATGGACCCTCGATAGAATAGTAATAGTAGTTGCGCTTGCGGGTTTCTTTATTCGAATGGGTAATTTAATGAATTCAGAAATTTATGGCATTCCAACAGAACTCCCTTGGGGTTTTATTTTTGTTCGTAATGGAGAACTTCTTCCTAAGCATCCCACCCAAATATATGAAGCTCTCTCATATCTGTTAATTTTTGTTTTGCTATTTTCCATTTATTATAAAAAAGGAGTGCAAGTTAAGCAAGGATTACTTTTCAGTATATTCCTTATTCTTCTTTTCACAGTAAGATTTTTCATTGAGTTTATTAAAGAAGATCAAGTAGGATTTGAACAAGGGATGTCATTAAATATGGGACAATGGTTAAGTATACCATTTGTGCTCATTGGATTTCTTCTTTTATTTAAAAGTTTTAAACAAAAATCGCCCGCAAAATAAGACTTCTAGGTCCTTTTCTATTGTTGAACAATATTGAGTTTAGATTGTGATTAAGTATTCTTTTAGACAAAAAAATGTCTTAAATTTAGAATTCTAAAATAATTTAATAGCTCATGATTAATCAAATCATTAACTTCAGCATTAAGAATAAACTTATTGTTATTCTTTTTACTTTAACAATTGCCGGTTTCGGATTGTATTCGGTTTTACAAATTCCTGTTGGTGCAGTCCCTGACATTACAAATAATCAGGTTCAAGTAATTACAACCTCTGGAAATTTGTCAACACAAGATGTTGAACAGTTTATTACTTATCCTGTTGAGCTTGAAATGGCTAATTTACCCGGAGTACTTGAGATTCGTTCTATTTCAAAATTCGGATTGTCGGTTGTAACGATTGTATTTAACGATAAAATTGGCACTTATTTACCCCGACAACTTATAGCTGAAAAAATTAAAACTGCTGCTGCTAATATTCCGGAAGGATTTGGAACACCCGAGATGGGTCCGATAACAACAGGGTTAGGCGAAATATACCAATATATTCTTGATACAAAACCTGGTTATGAAGATCGCTATTCACCAATGGAGTTACGTACAATTCAAGATTGGATTGTAAAGCGTCAGTTATCCGGAATTTCAGGTGTTGTTGAAGTAAACACTTGGGGTGGTTTTTTAAAACAATACGAAATTGCAATTAATCCTGAGCGTCTGAAAAGTGTGAACATCACTCTTCTTGAAGTTTATGATGCACTTAGAAAAAATAACAGCGTTGCAGGTGGAGCATACATTGAAAAACAAGATAAGAGCTATTTTATTCGAGGCGATGGAATGGTAAAATCTATTGAAGATATTGGCTCTATTGTAGTTAAAAATAATAATGGCGTTCCTATTTTAATAAGTGATATTGCTGTTGTTCGTTTTGGACACGCTAATCGTTATGGAGCAATAACAGCCAATGGAGAAGGAGAAAAAGTCCTTGGTCAAATTATGATGCTTAAAGATGCTAATTCTAAACAAGTAATAAATGACGTAAAAGTTCGCGTTGAGGAAGTTCAAAAAAGTTTACCCGAAGGAATTTTTATTAATCCAATTCTCGAAAGAAGCGAATTAATAGGAAAAACATCATTCACAATTGCTGAAAATTTGATTTTAGGGTGCTTAATAGTTATTTTTATAGTTGTGTTGTTACTAGGGAATATTCGTTCAGCACTTGTTATTGCTTCCATGATTCCTCTTGCACTTCTCTTTACAATTTCATTAATGTACATTTTTGGCATTGATGCTAACCTAATGAGTTTAGGAGCGCTCGACTTTGGTATTATCATCGATGGGGCAGTAATAATCGTTGAGTTTATTGCCATACGAATTACAGCCGGAAAAACCGACTACGACAATTCAAAAGGACAACAGCGCCAAACGCTTATTGACAAGATTACTTATCAGGGCGCTTCAAAAATGATCAACTCAGCAATATTTGGCCAAATAATTATTCTTGTGGTGTTGATTCCAATATTAACCTTAAGTGGTGTCGAAGGTAAAATGTTTCGTCCTATGGCGCTATCATTTAGTTTTGCAATTATAGGTGCAATAATCCTTGGGCTAACTTGGCTTCCTGTTGCTGCATCTTTATTTTTAAAACCCGAAAAAGAGAATAAAAAAAGTATTTCTAAATGGATTATGAAAATTGTGTACCGCTCTTATAGTCCGGTTATAAAATGGTCATATGATCATAAATCAGTTATTATAGGAATGGCAATTGCTTCACTCATTTTAACAGGTGTTCTTTTTACACGCATGGGAGGAGAGTTTGTGCCTACTCTTGATGAAGGTGATTTTGTGATTCAACCTGTTTTAAAAACAGGAACTTCGCTTACAAAAACTGTTGAGCTCACAACTCAAATGGAAAAAATCTTAATAGAAAATTTTGTCGAAGTTGATCAAATTGTATGTCGAATTGGTGCTGCAGAAGTACCTACCGATCCAATGTCCATGGAAGAGATAGATATGATTATAAAGTTAAAACCTAAAAAAGAATGGCTTGTTGCAAAAAGCAAAGAAGAACTTGCCGATAAGTTTAAAGAAGCCCTTATGGTTATTCCCGGAATCGATTATGAATTCACTCAACCAATTGAGATGCGATTTAATGAATTAATTACTGGCGTTAGAGCTGATATTGCAATTAAGATTTTTGGAGAAAACTTAGAATACCTCGACCAAAAAGCAATTGAGATTAAAAAATTAATTGAAGACGTTCCCGGTGCTGCAGATATTATTTTAGAAAAGACCGCAGGATTACCACAAATAAGTGTAAAATATAAACGTGATAAAATTGCTTATTATGGATTAAATATTGAAGAACTTAATCAACAACTTGCAATGGCTTTTGGTGGACAAATGACAGGAAATGTATTTGAAGGAGAAAAACGCTTTGATATGGTTGTTCGGCTTCAGGGTGCTTTCCGTTCTGATATTAAAAACATGAGGCAGCTAAGTATTGGATTACCAAATGGCTATCAAGTTCCCTTGAATGAGTTAGCAAATATAAATTATACTTTTGGACCAGCTAAAATTTCCAGAGAAAATACTAGCCGTAGAGTTGTCGTGAGTGTAAATGTTCGTAACCGCGATCTCGAATCGGTTATTAATGACATCAAAGAAAAAGTCGATGAAAATATAAAACTAGAAGCTGGTAATTACATTACTTATGGAGGTCAATTTGAAAATCTTAAAAATGCTACTCGAAGATTACAACTTGCTGTTCCAATAGCTCTTTTGCTGATTTTTATTTTCTTGCATTTTACCTTTAAGTCCTTTAAGGACGCTGCACTTATTTTTACGGCCGTTCCATTATCTGCGGTTGGAGGTGTTTTCTTTTTATGGTTAAGAGGAATGCCTTTTAGCGTATCAGCTGGGATTGGTTTTATTGCATTATTCGGGGTTGCTGTTTTAAACGGAATTGTACTTATTGAGTACTTAAAAGAACTAAAGGAATCGGGAATGAAAGATATGCGAGAACTTGTTCTTAAAGCCACCAAGGAAAGGCTTCGTCCTGTAATGCTAACTGCTGCTGCTGCTGCTCTTGGCTTTTTACCTATGGCTATTTCGACATCTTCTGGAGCCGAAGTACAGCGTCCATTAGCAACAGTTGTTATTGGTGGTCTTATTACTTCAACTCTATTAACTATGATTATGTTACCACTTCTTTATGCTATTTTTAACTCAGGAAAATCAATCAGCTTAAGAAAAGTTCCCAAAACGGTAAAATCAATCATTTTGCTAATTGCATTGAGCGGATCCATCGCAGCTTTTGCTCAAAACCCTACAACTGAATTACAAAATATCACAATAGAACAAGCTGTCGATTTTGCGAAAAAGAAGAATCCTATTCTTCAAAACTCGGCACTCTCCATAGAGTCGTCTAAAAAACAAAAGCAAGGTGTATTGAATTTTGATCCAACAGAATTTTCTTATCAAAAAGGTCAGATAAATTCAGATTTAATTGATTACTCATTTGAGATTAATCAAAATTTCGGTTCACTTTTAACTCATTATCAAACAGGGAAACTGGTAAATCAAAATATTGCATTAAGCGAAAAACAATATAAGATAACAGAAAAAGAAATTGTCGCGCAAACAAAAATCACCTGGTATAAATGGATTTTTCTTATTAATGAGTTTAAAATAAAACAGAAACAGGTAAATCATTTTAAAGAATTTGTTAGGATAGCTCAATTAAAATATGAACTTGGGGAGTCAAATCTCTTAGAACAAACTCTGGCTGAAACAGAATATGCTTCTTCCAAAAATGAATTGTTAAAAATTACTGAACAGCTTATAATTACAGAAAATAATTTGAAGCAAATTATGAATACTGATGGTGACTTTGTTCCTGTATCAGACTCTTTATTAATGTATCAACTGCCCGTAGGAGCTGATCCAGATGACCGATTTAGCAATTCAATTTTATCAAATTATTATGAAAATATATATACCCTCGAAAACGTAAAGTACAATATTGAACGCTCAAAGTTTTTCCCAGAAATATCTGCCGGGTATTTCAATCAACAAATTGACCAAACCAATGGTTTCTCCGGATGGAGTATCGGTTTGAAAATGCCTTTATGGTTTCTACCACAAAATGCAAATGTACAAGCAGCAAAAATCGAGAAAGAAAAAGCATACAATAATTTTGAGTATCAAAAATTCAATCTTGCAAAAGAAATCGAGAATCTTGTTACAAGTTTAAACCAAATCCAAAACGATTTGAAATATTATCACGAAAGCGCTTTAAAAAAAGCAGCTTTTTTAACGCTAATGGCACAAATTCAATTTGAAAAAGAAGAAATTGAATATTTGGAATTTCTACAAAGCATAAAAGCGGCACAAGAAATTAATCTTGGATATTTAGAAACTTTATATAAATATAACGAAACAGCTATAAAACTTGAATTTTATACAAAATAAGATACTAATTATGAAACAATTATTTTACATAATACCATTAACTTTTATCATGTCTTGTTCATCAAACAGTGTGAATAATGACACCGAGAATGTAAATGATACAATCGTTTCTAAGGAAACGATTTCATTCTCCGAAGAACAAATTGAATTAGCCGGGATAGAATTAGGCAAGGTAAAAAAGCAGAAAATTTCAGAATCTATTGAATGTTCAGGAACGATTTATGCTTCTTCCAAAAACACAGCTTCGGTTTCTCCTATAATGGAAGGTTTTATAAAAAAACTAAACTACTATCCTGGTGATTTTGTTGAAAAAGGAGCAACTTTAGCCTCCCTTCAGCATCCTAATTTTATAATATTGCAACAGCAATACATAGAAGCAAAAAGCCAGTCTGAGTATTATCAGGAAGAATATAAAAGACAAGGAGAATTGACAATAGAGAATGCTGCCTCAATTAAAAAAATGCAAAAAGCTAAAGCTGATTTTTTAAGCTACGAATCAACTTATAAATCATTAAAAGCTCAATTAGAATTATTAGGTGTTAATACGGCAAATATTGAAAAAGGAGATTTTATTAAAAATTTTAAACTTCTTGCACCAATAAAAGGAACCATTTCACAATTAAATGCAAACATTGGGAAACTGGTCAGCCCGGAAAATCATTTGTATGAAATTATTAATGACATTACACTAAATCTGTCTTTTAATGTGTTTGAAAAAGATATTGCTAAAATTAAGCCTGGGCAAAAAATAGTATTTTGGTCATTAAACGATAATAAAAAACATGAAGCCAAAGTAAAACGAGTCGGAATAAATATTGATTATGATAATCACACAGCTCTAATTCACAGCGCAATAGAAAACGAAACCCGAGAATTAAAACCGGGAATGTTTATAAATGCCTCTGTTTTTATTAATGAAAGAGATTCATACACCGTGCCAACAGATGCAATAGTCGATTTCAATGGTGAAACATTCATTTTTATTAAAACCAATAATGAGTTTAATATTGTAAAAATCACAAAAGGTATAGAACAAAATAATTTTTTTGAAATTGTAAATGCAGATGATAATATAATTAATAGTGAAATCGTTGTTAAAGGGGCTTATTTTTTATTGGCCAAATTAGAAACCCTTGAATAAGATAATTTAATTTGATATTATTCGTTTATTATCAGCATGTATTGATGTTTTTGAAAATATAACATACATTTGTATATTAATTTAAGAAAACCTTAAGCAAAATGGAAGAGAAAAACACAAATCAAGATTTAGAGAACCAACAACAATCAAATAAGCAAGCACCAATTCCTCCGCAAAAAAATAAAAGTGGATTAATGTTTATCCTTTTTCTGGTTATTGCATTATTGGCCATAGTTACATGGCTTTACATTGATCAACGTCAAACTACAGACGAAATTGAAACAGCCTTAACTATTGAAAAAGATTCATTGCAATCGCATTTAATGCAATTACGTGATGATTATGATGAGCTTATGACAGACAATGATTCTATGAATACTCAATTGGTTCTTGAGAAAGAAAAAATTGATGATTTGTTGGCTGAAATAAAAACAGTAAAAGCTACAAATTATGCTAAAATTAAACTGTTGCAGAATGAATTAGGTACTTTAAGAACTGTGGCAAAAAGCTATGTTCAACAAATTGATTCATTAAACACAATGAATCAGGCTTTGGTAGCAGAAAACGTTTTAGTAAAAAACGAAATAAAAGCAGCTAAATCAACTAATGTAGAACTTGAAGAACAAAACAAAGATCTTTCCGGTAAAGTAGAATTAGCAAGCACTTTACAAACCGAAAACATTGAAGCTAATCCTCTTAATAAAAGAGGAAAAGCTACAACTAAAATAAAAAGAATAAAAAAAATAAAAATTGGTTTTAGAATTAAAGAAAATGTTTTAGCTGCAGCTGGCGAACGCGATGTTTTTATTCGTATTGCGGGACCGGATGATTATATCTTAGCAAAATCAGAAGATGATTTGTTCGAATATCAGGGTCAAAAAGTAGTTTACTCTGCAAAACGACCTATTGATTATATAAATAAAAATATTGATGTTGTAGTTTATTGGGATAATAATGGAGCCCTTTTAACTGGAACTTACGAAGTATATATTTTTGCCGATGGAAATGAAATTGGAAATACTCAATTCCTAATTGAGTAAACCTGATTACCTCATTATAATATTATAAAAAAGAAACTCTGCCCAATGTTATAGGCAGAGTTTCTTTTTTAGTTTTTATTTGGTTGATTATGTAAACCACATTCTTTTTTTTCTGGCTGTTCCCACCACCAGCGACCGGCACGTACATCTTCTCCTGGTTTAATTGCGCGCGTACATGGCTGACATCCAATACTTGGAAAACCTTTATTGTGTAATTCGTTATAAGGAACATTATTCTTTTTAATATAATCCCAAACCTGTTCTTCTGTCCAGTCTATCAAAGGATTTATTTTAAATAGTCCATGTTGTTCATCCCACTCAACCAATTTATTTTCAAAACGCGTTATAGATTGATCTTTACGTAATCCACAAACCCAAGCCTCTAATCCCTTAAATGCTCTATGCAGAGGCTCTTTTTTTCTTAGGTAGCAACATCTTTCTCTATTTTCGACACTTTTATAAAAATGATTAATCCCTTTTTCCTGAACCATTTTCTCTACTTTTTTATGATCTGGGAAAAAAACTTTTATTTTAATGTCGTAATGATTGCTTGTTTTCTCAATCAAATTATATGTTTCAGGGAACAACCTCCCTGTATCAAGAGTGAAAATATTTACCTTTTTGTTAATTTTACAGATCATATCAGTAAGTACTTGATCCTCGGCACCCATACTAGAAGCAAATCCAAGCTTTTGATCACAAGTATCTATAAAATATTTTAGAACTTCTTCGGGAGATTTCCCTTCAAGTGTAATTGTTAATTCTTTTGCCTTTTGATTATTATCCATCATTCACAAATTTTATCAAAATTTAAGGTCACAAAACTATGAAAATAATTTACCTTATTTTAATTATTAATCCTTGATTTTATTAGTAACCTACAGTTATAACAGTTTACTGGCATATATTGTTTTCAGTGAATACGTCATAACAAACTATTTGATTATATCTATATATTTTATATGTTTACTCTTTAGTTTTATTTAAAAACTTTTGCCATGATACCAGAAAATTTTATAAAGTATATTGAGACCAGTTTAAAAGAAAATTGGGATTTACCAGCCTTATCAGATTATCAAGGAGAAGACTATAAGTATAGTGATGTTGCCAGAAAAATTGCAAAAATTCACATAATGTGTGAAGAATGCGATGTTAAGAAAGGTGATAAAATTGCTTTAATTGGGAAAAACTCAGCGAACTGGGCAATCACATATCTCGCAATTATATCCTACGGAGCAACCGTAGTACCAATTCTTCCGGATTTTCATTCAGATGATGTTCATCATATAGTAAATCACTCTGACTCTGTTGTTTTATTTTCTGGAGATTCTATTTGGGAAAATCTCGATGAAAAAAGCATGCCTAATCTAAGAGCTGTCTTTTCGTTAACAGATTTTAAATTAATAATTGAAGGTAAGAGTGAAAATGTCAAAAACATTTATGCTAAGCTTGAATCCTTTTATGAAGACTTGTATCCAGGTGGTATTACTTCTGAAAAGCTTTCTTTTGACGAAGTTTCAAATGAAGAAGTTGGAGTTTTAAATTATACTTCAGGAACGACAGGATTCTCAAAAGGTGTTGTATTACCGCTAAACAGCTTGGCTGCCAATATTCGTTATGCTCGAAATAACTTACCTCTCAATCCAGGTGATAATGTAGTATCATTTCTTCCTTTGGCTCACACTTTTGGATGTGCTTTTGAATTCTTATGGCCTTTCACAATTGGTTGTCACATCCACTTTTTAACACGTACACCATCACCAAAAATAATAATTCAAGCCTTTCAGGAAGTAAAACCAACAATCGTAATTAGCGTTCCTTTAATTCTTGAAAAAATATATAAAAAGCAAATACTTCCCTTGCTTGATAAAACATCAATTAAACTTCTTTTAAGTGTTCCTTTTGTTGATAAAGCAATTTATTCCAAAGTAAAAAAGAAACTTACTGATGTATTTGGCGGAAACTTCAAAGAAGTTATTATTGGGGGAGCTGCATTAAATAAAGATGTTGAATTATTCCTTAAAAAAATTGACTTCAACTTTACTATCGGTTACGGCATGACAGAATGTGGACCTTTAATTAGTTATTCTAATTGGGATAAAGCAAAATTAGGTTCGGCTGGCAAACTGGTTGACACACTTGAAGTTAAAATCGATTCAAGCGATCCATTTAATGAAATAGGCGAAATAATGGTTCGTGGTGAAAATGTAATGTATGGTTATTACAAAAATGTTGAAGCTACAGAACAAGCCATCGATAAAGATGGGTGGTTGCATACTGGAGATTTAGGCATTATTGATAAGGAAGATTATATATTTATAAAAGGTCGAAATAAAAGTGTAATTATTGGTCCATCCGGCGAAAATATATATCCCGAAGAGATTGAAGCGAAATTAAACAACTTGCCATATGTTCAAGAGTCGGTAATTGTTGAAAAAGATAATAAACTAATTGCTCTGGTTTATCCTGACTTAGAACAAGTTAATAACGACAACGTTGAAGAAGCCCGACTAGTTGAAATTATGGAGGAAAATAGAAAGGCAGCAAATTTAAGTATTGCAAAATACATGCAGATCTCTAAAATTAAGATTTTTCCTGAAGAGTTTGAGAAAACACCTAAGAGAAGCATTAAACGATTTCTTTATGCTTCAACTGAATTATAATTTCTAAAAATGAGGCATTATGTTGTAATTGTTGCAGGTGGTTCAGGGCAAAGAATGAAAAGTTCTGTTCCAAAGCAGTTCTTGCTACTTAATAATGAATTAATCCTTATGAAAAGCATTAATTCATTTTATACATTTGATAAATCTATTAAAATTGTTGTAGCACTTCCTGAAGGTCAATTTTCAACATGGAAAGATCTATGTCTGAAACACAATTTCAACATTAAGCATACTATCGTTGCAGGCGGGCAAACAAGATATCATTCAGTAAAAAATGCACTGGCTAAAGTTAATACCGAAGGCGTTGTAGCTATACACGATGGAGTAAGGCCTTTGGTTAGTCAAAACACTATAAAACAAGTTTTTAAAAAAGCATCAATAAGTGGTAATGCAGTTCCTTATATAGACCATGTTGATTCAATAAGATATGTAGACTCTGATGTAAACCATCCTGTTGATCGAAACAAATATAAACTTATCCAAACCCCACAAGCTTTTGATTGTAATATTATTAAAAAAGCTTATAAACAAGCTTGGAATGAATCTTTTACAGATGACGCAAGCCTTGTTGAAAAACTTGGTATAAAAATAAACCTTGTGTCTGGCAATCGCGAAAACATCAAGATTACTTCCAAATTAGATCTTAAAATTGCCGAAAGTCTCTCCAATTATTTATTCGAATGAAATACCAAAAAAGGTATATTTGTATGAAACAACACTTTTCTGGCTATACTAGGATTCAATAATTTCGAAATCATATTTCTTTTATGAGTAACTAACGAAATTATATCTATTCTCTTTTCTCGAATAAATTCCTGTACTCCCTTTAAAAAATTCTTTTCTTCGATCAAACTACACTCTATTTCATAGTCTGGATAATGAGAAAATAATTTTTCTCTAAGGCCGTTCATTTTTGCCTTATCCCAAACTTGACCTTCAGCCGAGCCAACATGTACACAATATAAACGAAATTCAAAAGGCGACATAATATACATAAGCTTCTTTAAAGCTTTATAGTCAGATTCATCAAAATCAGTTGCATACATTATGTTAATAGTCGATATCCCCTCATATAATGAATCCTCAGGTATAACTAAAACCGGAACCTTGGCCTCTTCTATAATTTTTGCTGTTACGCTACCAATTAAATCATTTTCCTTTTCTCCCTGTCCCCGAGTGCCAATAATTATTACGTCAGGTTTGTACTCTATGCTTTTAGCAATTATTTCCTCACTCGCAAATCCTCGAACTAAAGCATAATCTAGTTTTACTCCTTGAATATTATCCTTTTCTATTTTATCTTTCAAATCTTTATAAAACTCCTCCATATTATTTTTAGCCCGCACTTCAATTTCTCTAATAATCTCATCCATATTAACCTGATAATAATAAGTGTCGGTTAAAGGCATAGAATTTACTACAGGATTATAATAAACATGAATTAATTTTATCTCGGCATTCAGTTTTTCTGCAAGCCCTATAGCATATCGGCAAGCATTTACAGAATAATCGCTAAAATCAACCGGGACTAAAATTCTTTGGACATTTCTTAATACTACATCGGTTTCATTTTGATAATCGCATCGAAATTGATCGCTTACCTTTTCTACTATCCGTAAAGCTTTCTCTAAATCTCTTGAACTTACCCGAACCTTCACTCCTCCCGCGATAACAGAATGTATGAGATTAATGTTTTTTAAATAACATTTGATTCCTTCGGCTTCGAGCCTTGTTCGAAGTATTTCGGCCCGAGCGTAATTATGAACTGCTATTGTTATTAATTTATCTTCCATAACTCAAATTTTAATTTGTTAGAAACAATAAGGTAATAACAGCAACTGTTAATAAATTAAATATGCTCTATAGCGCCTATTTTTTCATAAAACTTATTCCCAAAAGCTTTTAAATTTTGTGGTAAGATCTCCAACAATTTTTCAAAATTTGGAATTGCATCTCTATTTTCTACTATTTCCTTTGGATCTATTGGTGGAGGAGGCATAGAACATTTCCCTACATATGGCAATATTTGCCAACTTTCAGGATTTTCCTTAAACATAGGAAGTAACTCGTATGCAATAATTAATAATTTGCCACGATTCACATTATTTTTCTGTCTTAATTTATTAACCTGATATTTAACCCATTCATTTGCAACCTGATATTTAACAATATCTACTTTACTAAAGGCTGCACCTAAGAGATTACTTTTATAGGAATCAAAATTGTACCAATAATCTTTTAACTCATTATTCGGGGGATTTTTCTCCCATTTCGCACCTAACATATCTATGGCATAAAGAGCATACAAGTGACTTAAAAGCTGAATAAGCCAACTTCTCATTCTTGGATCACAATAGATTCTACAAAGTTCTTGGGAAAACTGAAATGCAATTTGATTATAATTTAAATCGGAAACATTTAATGCAATTTTATAATAATCGTGACCTAAAGGCCAATAAAATGCTGGACCAGAAACTAAATCATTAACTAATTCAAGGGACTTAAAGCCTAAAGGAGGCCCGAAAGGAATTAGTCTGTCAGTTTCCTCAACAATGTCATTTATTACCATCATTAATTTTGCGTTTTCTTCATCCGTTGCAAAAACATTGCTTTTTATATCCCACTTTTCCATAAGTTTCCTATTTATTTTTGGTTAGGTTTATTATATCTACTCAGCTTTGAGTAGATTGCAAGAGGCTAAGGTTATAATTCAATTTTTATAATATACAAATAATCACTTTTAAAATCAAGTAAAATTCTTGGTTTTTGTCATTTATATAACAGAATATGTATTTTTTATCATCTGAAAAATATTATTTTTGTGTGATTAATTATATTATACTGTCTCATGGAACAAAGAAGAAGTTTTATTAAAGATTTACTACATTCAAAGGGCGTTAGTCGCGAAGTAAATGCGAAAGGTTGGGTAAGAACCAAACGAGGAAATAAACAAATAGCTTTTGTGGCTTTAAATGATGGATCAACTATTAATAATATCCAAGTAGTAATTGATGTTGCTTCTTTCAACGAAGATCAAATAAAAAACATAACAACTGGTGCAAGCATTAGCGTTAATGGCACTCTTGTTAAATCAATGGGGCAAGAGCAAAGTGTAGAAATTCAGGCTAAAGAAATTGAAGTTTATGGTACTGCTGATCCTGAAACTTACCCTTTACAAAAGAAAGGTCATACATTGGAATTTTTGCGTGAAATTGCCCATTTTAGATTCCGCACAAACACTTTCGGAGCAATATTTAGAATTCGTCATGCAATGTCTTTCGCTATACATAAATTTTTTAACGATAATAACTTTTTTTATTTACATACTCCAATTGTAACGGGATCAGATGCTGAAGGTGCCGGTGAGATGTTTCGTGTTTCGACTTTGGATCCTAAAAATCCTCCAAAAACTGAAGATGGCAAGATAGATTACTCTGAAGATTTTTTTGGCAAAGAAACAAACTTAACAGTTTCAGGACAATTGGAAGCAGAATTGGGTGCAACAGCATTATCAAACGTTTATACATTTGGACCTACTTTCAGAGCCGAAAACTCAAATACTCCAAGACATTTGGCTGAATTTTGGATGATAGAACCAGAAATGGCTTTTTATGATATTCAGGACAATATGGATTTAGCTGAAAAATTACTGAAATATGTGGTTAAGTATGCTTTAGATAACTGTATCGATGATCTTAAATTTCTTGAAAAAAGGTTGTTGGATGAAGAAAAATCAAAACCTGAAAAAGAAAGATCTGAAATGCCATTAATCGAAAAACTTCAATTTATTTTTGAAACTGATTTTATTCGATTAAGCTATACTGAAGCAATTGATGTGCTTAAAAATTCAAAACCTGCCAAAAAAGGGAAGTTTCAATTTCCTGTTGAATGGGGAATTGATTTACAATCGGAGCACGAACGTTATTTAGTTGAAAAACATTACAAAAAGCCAGTGATATTAATTGATTATCCTAAAGATATTAAGGCATTTTATATGAAACAAAACGAGGATAATAAAACCGTTCGTGCAATGGATGTTCTTTTCCCAGGGATAGGAGAAATAATTGGTGGATCGCAGAGAGAAGAAGATTATGATAAATTAAAGAACCGTATTTCTGAAATGGGAATTCCTGAAAAGGATATGTGGTGGTATCTTGAAACAAGGAAGTTTGGTACGGTTCCTCATAGTGGGTTTGGATTGGGTTTCGAAAGATTAATTTTGTTTATTACGGGAATGTCGAATATCCGTGATGTAATTCCTTTTCCCAGAACGCCTAAAAATGCAGAATTTTAAGTAAATTTAAAGAAATATTTTGCACAGGAAATGTTAAAACAAAGTTTACAACAAAAACTATTACAGAAGCTTTCGCCTCAGCAAATTCAAATGATTAAGCTGTTGGAGATTCCAACTATTCAGCTTGAGCAGAGAATTAAAAAAGAGATGGAAGAAAATCCTGTGCTCGAAGAAGGAAAAGATGAAGAGTTTCAAGATGAAAGTGAAGAAGAAGTAACTGAAGATAATATTGAAAATGATATTGATGAGTTCTCCCTTGATGATTATATAAATGAAGAGGATACACCTTCTTATAAATTATCTGCGAACAATTATTCGAAAGATGATAAAAAAGATGACATTCCTTTCTCTATTGGAATATCATTTCATGAACATTTGCAAAATCAAATTGGATTAAAACACCTTACCGAAAAAGAAGAAATATTAGCTCTGTATTTAATCGGGAATATTGATGATGATGGATATGTTCGTCGAAAACTTGAGTCAATAGTTAATGATCTAGCATTTTCCCAAAACATTGAAACAAATGAAGACGAAATTCTTAAAGTATTAAGAATAATTCAAGATTTAGAACCTTTAGGTGTTGGGGCGCGTACTTTACAGGAATGTTTATTAAAACAGATTGAAAACAAGGATCAAAAAATTCCAGAAATTAACTTATCTCGAAAAATTTTGAAATATTATTTCATTGAGTTTACAAAAAAGCATTATGATAAAATAATTACCCGTTTGAATATCTCAGAGGAAGAACTAAAAGCATCTATTAATGAAATATTAAAATTAAACCCCAGACCGGGAAGTAGTTTTAATGATTCTTCTGTTGCAATACAAACATTGGTTCCGGATTTTATTCTTGATAGCAATGAAGGCGTATTGTTATTGTCGCTAAATGCAAAAAATGTTCCTGAGCTCAAATTGAGTTATACTTATACTGAAATGCTTCAATCTTATTCGCAAAAAAATAAGAATGAAAAAACCAAAAGCGATAAAGAGGCAATTACATTTGTAAAACAAAAACTAGATTCGGCAAAGTGGTTTATTGATGCCATTAAACAACGTCAAAATACTTTGTTACTTACAATGAATGCTATAATTGAATATCAGCATCAATATTTCCTTGAAGGAGACGAATCAATGCTTAAACCAATGATTCTTAAAGACATTGCGGAAATTACAAATTTAGACATCTCGACCATTTCACGCGTTGCAAATAGTAAATATATACAAACACACTTTGGCATATACTCATTAAAATACTTTTTTTCTGAAGGTCTACAAACAGATTCTGGTGAAGAAGTTTCAACTCGCGAAATTAAATCAATACTAAAAGAATGTATTGAAAACGAAGAAAAGAAAAAGCCCTTAACTGATGATAAACTTACTGAGTTTTTAAAAGATAAAGGATATCAAATTGCCAGAAGAACAGTTGCAAAATACCGAGAACAATTAAATCTCCCTGTTGCCCGACTAAGAAAAGAACTATAAATATGGGAACAAAAGCGGCTAGAATATTCTCAATACTATTTCATCCCTTATTACTTCCCAGTATTGGTATAATAATTTTATATAATTCCGGTTCGGTCCTTGAATATCTTCCTTTTCAAGCTAAAAAAATAATTTTACTTGTTGTAGCTGTTAGCACTTTTGTTTTACCATTAACATTTGTTCCTTTCTTTATTTTTCAAAAAATAATAAAGAATATGCAAATGCAAAATAACAAAGAACGACTAATTCCATTCTTTGTAAGCTTTGCATTATACTTTTTTTGCTTTTATTTATTACGCAGATTAGGAGCGCCACAAACCATTACAAAATTTATTTTAGCTGCTTCGTGTTCTGTATTAATCCTTTTTTTGCTGTCGTTTAAATGGAAAATAAGCGCTCATGCAACAGGAATAGGTGGATTTACCGGCGCACTAATTGCTATTTCGTTTAGGCTAAACGTAAATCTTGAGTATTTTATAATTACCGCAATAATTGTTTCGGGAATAGTTGGCTATTCAAGATTAATGCTTAAATCACACGAACCATATCAAATATATATTGGTTGGTTAACTGGGTTTTGTACTTCGTTGTTTATTATATATTTCTTTTAACGCAATAATTCTTTTCTCTAATGTATTAGTTTTGTGTAGTTGCATCCGTGGGAAATCGATAACGTTACTCATGATTTTCATTGCATTAAACTCTTGTTGAGAAACAAAGTAAAACATGCCCCTTCTATATAAATAATCTGCTAAATATTCTTGTTCAGTCTGACCGGGAGTGGGAACAAATACCGCTTTCTTTTTCAATAAAAACAAATCCATAACCGAACTATAACCAGACCGACACACTATTAATTCCGCAGTTGATATTAAACTATAAAGCTCCTCTGTATTTATAATATCATACACAGGAAATTTAAATTCATTCTTACGCTTTTCGGTTGTACCCCGCACTATTCCACACTTCAATCCGGAATTTATAGTTTGTTTGTAAATCTTATTTTCGAAAATACTTCGTTGCGGTTCCGGTCCCGATAAAATATAAAGAACATCAAGTGTAACATTTGTTTTTTCTGGTTTTATATCTGCAAACTTTGATAAGGGTCCAATAAAATAAATGTTCCGTAATTTGCATTTTATATGTGATAATTCCCCCGATAAGTTAACATCACCTCTATAGTCGGGTATCCAACATTCGTCATAATTTTTTATTAAATGATGAGAAATAAACTGGTAAGTTGGTTCAAGAAATCTTAGTAAGCCCGGAAATTTAATCTTTAATTGATGTGTCATAAAAATATTATATGTGCTTTTATTCCACAATCCAAATCTGTTATCTGAAAAAACAATATCAATATTATTTTCTTTGATTACCGATTTAAGAGCTCTGTGTTCCTTTATTATACAGAAAATAATTTTAGGAATTAACACAAGCATTTTTAAAACTTGTGAGCGGTATTTTGAAAACCGAATAGAATAACTTGGGAAATCAATTATTTGTAAATTTGGGAATTCGCGTAGTAATAATTCATATGTATAACCGCTCGATGCAATTATTGGCTCAAAATTATGCTTTATAAGCAATCTTATTAAAGGCACATCTCTTGCTGCATGACCTAAACCCCAATCTAAAGGGCAAATTAATATTCTTTTTTTTTCGTTCATTAAGTCGCAAATTACTCAAATTAATTATATTTTTGATTACTTGATTCAAAATATAATAATTAAATTTCAAGCGATTTCCTCTAAACATCAACCCTTTGAATTGGCAATGACATTTATCATTTTATTTAAGAATGATCGCATTAAATTTGTATGATTATAAAAACCTGTTATAATGGAAAATAGAGTTAGTCCGGAGCCTTTTAAATGGAAAGAAGAATATACTGTTAACATTACGGTAATTGATGAACAGCACAAAAAGTTCTTGGAAATAATTAATGAGTTAAAAATAATTATTAATAGTAACTCATGCCAAACAAAAGTTTCTGGTGTATTTTTTCAATTAGCTTATTTAATAGACTTTTATTTTATTAAAGAGGAGATCTATTTTAATGATCTAAAATATCCAAATATTGAACAACACAAATTAGCACATAAAAAATTCATTGATCGTATTATTCAATTTCAAAAAGATGTTGAGAATAATAAACCAAATTTATGTTTAGATATATATAAATATCTTGAAAACTGGTTTGATGAACATATTCTTAAATATGATAAAGAGGCAGTTGATTATTTGCTAAAAGGTGGTGTGAATTAAATAAGAACTTTGACTTCGCTTTTCTCGGTAATATTCATTTTTTCGAAATCGAAATTCGATATTAAATTAAGGCCCGGTGCTTTTCCTCGTTCAATGCTTCCAAATTTATTATCAATTTTTAAAGCTTTAGCTCCATTTAATGTACCCCAACTAAGGAGCTTTTCAAAATTAAAATCATCATAATTCTTAATAATAATTTTCATTTCGTCTAATATAGATAAGCTTGTGTTAGAAGCCAAGCTATCTGTGCCCAGTGTAACATTTTGTGCTAATTCAGCAAACAGCTTAATTTCAGGTAGTTTGTTTTCTATATATAAATTTGATGTCGGACATAAACACCAATAAGCATTTTTAAATTTTTTGTTAACTAACTCAATGTCTGCTTTTTTGGAATAGGTATTATGTACGAACAGAATGTTATTACTTTGAGGTAACCAACCAATAATTGATTCCAATGAATTTTTACCTGTTGGTTTCCATTCTTTTAAATCGATTCCTATTTTTTCAAAAAACTTAACCAAATCTCCTGATTTATCAATAAAGATCTGGTTCTCGGAATCACTTTCCTGATTATGAATTGACAGAATGGCGTTACTGGCTTCAGAAAATTCTTTTATTTTTTGAAATAATTCTTTTGAAACAGAATAAGGAGAGTGCGGAACTATTGAAGCTCTTAATTCGTTTTGATTAAAATCTTTAAATAATTTTTTATTAGACTCGAAAATTTCATTTGAATTGTCTCCTAAACCCAATGCTTCCACAAATGTATGATAATATATTCGGCTACTCTTTTTAATTTTTATCGTTATTCCTGTATTTGATATATCACCAATTGCAACAATCCCATTACGCCTCATTAAACTATCATATAATTCTATTGATTTAGCTGAATTATCACTTTTTTCTTTCCGCTTATAATTAACTATGTCGTTTAAGAAATTTGGGAGACCTTTATTCTGCAGTAGTTCATCTTTTAATTCAGACAACTCTAAATGACAATGTGTATTAACAAAACCCGGAGTAATTATGCCATTATAAAATTCTAAATTTCGTGATTCTCTTAATTCTCCTTTTGTATCAATAACATTTAGAACTTCTCCGTTGTCATTTATTTCTACAATACCATTTTTAAAAGGTGAACCATTTACAGGATATATATAGTTTGCAGAGAATCGTCTCATTATTGTTTTTCCTTTTTCTTCTTACTATTTTCTTTCTTCTCTAGTTCTCTTTTCTTTCTTCTTTCTTCTTTCTTAGCCTCTTCCTCGACACTTTCCTGTTTTACAATAGTTTCCATTTCGTTTAGCTTATTAAGAACATCTTCATAAATTTTGTCGAATTGGTCAATGTTTTTACTATAAAAATAAATGGACGTATCAAAATCAGAACGGGAGTATCCGTAGTTTGTAAAAATAACATCATAGTTGCTTATGGAATCTTTTGCGAGTTTTCTTCGAACATTACTCATAGTATTTAAACCGTCCATAATATGGATGTCCGTGATAATATTAACCATCTTATCTTGAGGGATAACATAGTCGGGGCTTTTAGATTCTTTTGCACATGCAGATAAAAATATAACTACTATGATAAAAACAGTTTTTTTCATCTTTGCTAAATTATTAATTTACAAATAAAAAAACCGGCTAAAACGGCCGGTATATTCTTTTACAAATGCCTAATTATTTAATACTATTAAACTTATAAACAAGCATTATCTCTAATGTGCTTCCAGAATACTTTCTTATATCAGATACGGTAATATCATATGCTATTCCTAAAGAAATTAAATTATAGTTATATCCTGCCATGACAACAATTGCATCGCTTGTTCTATAAGATAATCCAAACCATGCCACTTGATTATAAAATAGTGTCGCAGTTATGTCGGCTTGCACAACTCCAGGGCTTGAATATTTAATTAATACTGATGGAGAAAGAATAAACTCCTTGGTTAAAATAAAATTTGCTCCTCCAGTCAAATAAATATGTTGTGTAAGTCTGCTTATTCCCTGTATAGTATCACCCGACTCATATAAATTGTACTTATTTCCTAATAGCTGATGAGCCGATAAACCAACATAATAATAAGATGTCCATGCATAAATACCTGCGGTAGCGTCAAGCATCGTTTTTTTATCAACTGTACTATTCATAAGAGGATCATAGACGGTAGGATCAGAGGTAAGTTTTGATCTATCAAGTTTATATTGAAACATCCCAAATGAAATCCCTCCTGATATTCTCCATTCATCAGTTATTTGCATATTATATGCATAAGTGCCACCTAAGGACAATCTACCTTCAGGGCCGGTAACATCATTATAAATATAACCGCCATATCCCATTTCTCTTTCCTTAAAAGGTCCATATCCTGAAATACTCATTGTTTGTGGTCCACCTTTTATTCCGATCCACTGATTTCGAAAATTACCTCTTATCTGAAAATAATTAAATGTTCCGGCTACGGCAGGATTGATCATATACTCATTAAACATATATTGAGAATACATTGATGTTTGTTGTGCATTTACGGGATTAATAAACACAAAACTTATAGAAATAAATAATATTAATTTTAAGCTTCTCATGCTATCGAATTATAGTTATTGGTCCAGAAATAGGTTCAAAGCCTGATTCATTAAGAATTATTACGTAATAATAAGTTCCGCTCGGAAGTTCCTTTCCATTTTTCGTACCATCCCATGATTTAGATGTATCACTATTATCGTATCCTTTTTGTGGTCCAAATACTTTTATTCCCCATCGATTATATACTGTTACAATATTACTTGGGAATTTATCTATAAAATTAATTTTCCAATAATCATTTCTACCATCTCCATTTGGTGAAAATCCAGTATATGGCGTAATTAGCGGTATAAATTCCAGAAATACTTCTGAAGAATCAACACAATTGTCAGTAGATGTTACCACTACACTATAAATTTCCGATTCCTGAGGCTGAATTGTTGGAAATTGTATATTTGAAAGCTCCGGAGTCCAGGCAAAAGACAGACTTGAAACATCTATGTAATCAGCCACAATAGCTCCTAATTCTCCAGTTGTTGCACCTTTTAAATATATTGTATCTGCTGTCGAACCTCCATCAAAACCAGGAATAATATCCAATTCAAAATCTGGGAAGTAGTCTATAGTATCAATAGGTGCTGATTCGTAACAAAATGAATTTATGGCCCTAATTTTCCACAATATAATTTTTTCTTCAATTGAGTGACTTCCATAAAAAGGACTTTCATTAACATCAAAATTCCAAAATTCTGAACTGCCAGTAAGTGTCTGTGTTTCAATGATTATTGAATCAACAATACTTGCATCTGAATAAGTAGCAGTAAATCGCACATCCTCATTCCAACAAACGGAGTTGTCTTCAAAATCAACATCAAAGGATAAAATATCATAACTTGTATCTTCTCCTACTATTGCGCTAAACGTTGTGCTACACGAATTATCATCGGTTACAGTTAAATTATATGTACCCGACTCTAAATCATTAATTGTGTCATTACCTGAAGTAAAGCCTGAGGGACCTGTCCAAGTATAAAAATAATCAGGTGTTCCTCCACTAACATCAACAATAATTCGAGCTGATGAATTATCCGAGTTTCTTGAAACACCATTAATACAAAGTTCATCTCTAATATCAGAATCAATATCAAAGGCTGCGGGCTCACTTATATATGCACTATCAACAAGTTCACAACTATCCGGTTGACTAGAATCTGTAATTGTCACGGTATAATATCCTGCCGACTTTCCTGTTATGTTATTTGTTATTTCGCCATCTTCCCATATATAAAAATATGGAGATATCCCTCCAGTAGGAGTGGCTGTAGTAGACCCATCTGAATCTCCAATACATGTAGTACCATTAATGCCAAATGTTACCGTTAATGACTCGTTCTCTATAATAGATGTATCTTTGGAAACCACACAACCACTATCGTCAGTAACTGTAAAAGTATGTGGATCAAAATCACTAATTATAAATGTAGAATCACGTTTATCTGCTCCTCCATCATTAAACCAATAATCTCTTATTCCTCCATTAGCATGCACTGTAATTGAACCCTCTAAAGGAAGATTACATTCGGATGCATTTACAATGGTAAAATCATTTATTAATAATTCCGAAGGTTCGAAAATTTCTTTTATTGAATCAGCACTAACACATCCTCCATCATCTCTGACAGAAAGAGTATAAGTTCCTGCGATTAAATCTGTAAATATATTATCTCCGGGAGGTGTATTTAAACCTCCATCAATTTGATACTCATATACACCCGACCCTCCACTTGAATAAACCGTTATCTGTCCTGTATTTCCTCCATAACATGAGACATCAATAGTATTAAGGGAGTCAATTACAAGAGGAATAGGTCCTGTAACCGAAACTAAGGTATCTAACATTTTAAATCCGCAATCATCTTTTACAAATACAGTAGTGTCACAAATTGATAATCCAGAAAAAGTATTACTTAATTGATAACTTATTCCATCTAATGAATATTCCAAAGTGCTTGCACCACCCGATGCCGAAATACTTATTTCACCATCAACGCCTCCACCAGAGCAGGTAGTTGGAACAACTGTAATAGCATCAATTGATATTGTATCAGGATTTAACATTTCTATAGTATCTCCAAAATGGATACATCCTAAGCTATCTTGAACTGCAATAATATACTTTCTTTCATCAACTAAATTAAATGTATTACCAGGGCTCCAATTATCAGTACTGTCTATTGAGTATTGATAAGCAGGGGGTATAATTGCCGGAGTTCCTCCGGAAGCAGCAATTACGATTTGACCATCATCTGCACCATAACAAGTTATATCTGTTACTGTCGTAATAGAGGTTATAGTAGTGGGTGCTGTTATAATTATAGTTGTATCTAAAGAGCAATTAGCGTCGGAAATTGTAAATATGTACGTTCCTGCTTTTAGAATATCGAAAGTTTCTCCGCTATTTTTAGCTGGGCCTAAATTTTTATCATGAGTATATGTTAATGCACCTGTTCCTCCTGTAAATTCAAGTGTAACTTCTCCAATTGAATCGCCGAAACAAGAATTATTTACTAAAGTGCGATTAATTATCACAATTTCAGGTGGTTCCCCAACTGTTATT
The DNA here is from genome assembly GCA_027859205.1 of Bacteroidales bacterium. Classification (GTDB taxonomy): domain Bacteria; phylum Bacteroidota; class Bacteroidia; order Bacteroidales; family UBA12077; genus UBA12077. The sequence goes on from JAQIBH010000183.1 coordinate 72,479, forward strand.
GAATCAACTGCAATACAGCCATACGAATCTGTTGCCTGTATATAATATACCCCTGAACATAAATCGACGGTATCATTGGTTTCAAACGGTATGCTAAAATCTAGACTATTACTCCATTTAAAAGTAGCAGAAGATCCATAAGTCCCAAAAGCATTAACTACAGCTGTAGCATCACATGTCCCAAAACAAGATGTATTGAGTCCCATTGGAACTTGATAATCAGTAAAAGCACAACTTGTTGAAGTTGGGTTTAATATCGGAATATCAATTACATTTGAATTATAATATACTGTTACAGTATCTCCTACTAATGTAGTATCAGTAAAGGATATCGTAACGTTTGTAATTTTGGGATCAACTTCACCAACCCAATGAGGATAACAATCACTAATACGTAATGTCCACCCTCCTTGTGCAGGGTCGTAACCAAAAAAATCGCTCCATGATCCTTGCGGTAAAAAAGAACCAGATAAAGGTATATTCCCAAGACCATCTTCCGCACAAACATCTAAGGTAGTACCTGCGTCCTCATTAAAAGTAAGATTAGAAACGTCTGGGTTTATATTACAAATATAAAATGGCATGCCATCCATAGGAGATTTATTTAATTCTACAACCTTTAAACCATCCGGACTAACCAAATAGTACCCTAAATCTTGAACGAAAGATATTTCAGCAGATATATCTATAGAAATTTTTGTATTGCTCCCAATTACAAAAGGCGAAGGAGCCCCGATAGAAATTTTAAGCCAATTTATCTCGAGAGTAACCTCACTACTTGTAATATCTACACCACAATTACTATGTACAATACACCTATAATCCCCTGCAAAAGCTGTATCAGCTTGTAATATTGTTAATATATTCGTTAATGTTCCTAAAATTTGTGCATCATCAGCCAAGTTTGTCCAAACACCACTAGCATCACTCTGCCATTGATAAGTAATTACACCAGTACCATTTGCCGTTAACGAAAATATTACATCATCTCTTTCACAAATAGTTTGTGCGTTTGGCTGAAGTGTTATTACTGTTGCTGGATTTACTGTTAGACTTACTGTAATACTTGTTGGGTCTGGTCCACAACTTCCGCTTACAATGCATTGATAGTTAACTGCATCGGGAGCATCTACATTTGCTATTGTTAATGTATTCGTTAATGCTCCACTTATATCGCCTAAATCAACTAAATTTGCCCATGGTCCGCTTGCATCACTTTGCCATTGATATGACAAACTTCCGCCAGTGGCTGTAATAATAAATATAGCTGGATCTCCTTCACATTCTGTTTGATTAGTTGGTTGAACTGTTATTACTGTTGCTGGATTTACTGTTAAACTTACCGGGTTGCTCGTTGGGTCCAGCCCACAACCTCCGCTTAAAACGCATTGATAGTTAACCGCATCGGTAGCATCTACATTTGCTATTGTTAATGTATTCGTTAATGCTCCACTTATATCACCTAAATCAACTAAATTTGCCCATGGTCCGCCTGCATCACTTTGCCATTGATAACTAACTAGTGTTCCGGCTCCTGTTAAGGTAAATACTGCTGCATCTCCTTCACATTCTGTTTGATTGGTTGGTTGAACGGTTATTACTGTTGCTGGGTTTACTGTCAGGCTTACTGAATTACTTGTTGGGTCTGGCCCACAACTTCCACTTAATACACATTGATAGTTAACTGCATCTGTAGCATCTACATTTGCTATTGTTAATGTATTTGTTAATGCTCCACTTATATCACCTAAATCAACTAAATTTGCCCATGGTCCGCTTGCATCACTTTGCCATTGATATGACAAACTTCCACCAGTGGCTGTAATATTAAATACAGCTGCATCTCCTTCGCATTCTGTTTGATTAGTTGGTTGAACTGTTATTACTGTTGCTGGATTTACTGTTAAACTTACCGAGTTGCTCGTTGGGTCTGGCCCACAACTTCCACTTAATACACATTGATAGTTAACTGCATCTGTAGCATCTACATTTGCTATTGTTAATGTATTTGTTAATGCTCCACTTATATCGCCTAAATCAACTAAATTTGCCCATGGTCCGCCTGCATCACTTTGCCATTGATATGACAAACTTCCACCAGTGGCTGTTAAGGTAAATACTGCTGCATCTCCTTCACATTCTGTTTGATTGATTGGCTGAACCGTTATTACTGTTGGCGGATTTACTGTCAGGCTTACTGAATTACTCGTTGGGTCTGGTCCACAACTTCCGCTTAATACACATTGATAGTTAACTGCATCTGTAGCATCTACATTTGCTATTGTTAATGTATTTGTTAATGCTCCACTTATATCGCCTAAATCAACTAAATTTACCCATGGTCCGCCTGCGTCACTTTGCCATTGATAACTAACAAGTGTTCCGGTTGATGTTAAGGTAAATACTGCTGCATCTCCTTCACATTCTGTTTGATTGATTGGTTGAACTGTTATTACAGTTGCTGGATTTACTGTTAGACTTACCGGGTTGCTCGTTGGGTCTGGTCCACAATCTCCACTTACTATACATTGATAGTTAACAACATCTGTAGCATCTACATTTGCTATTGTTAATGTATTTGTTAACGCTCCACTTATATCACCTACATCAACTAAATTTGCCCATGGTCCGCCTGTATCACTTTGCCATTGATAAGTTAAACTTGATCCGGTTGCTGTTAAGGTAAATACTGCTGCATCTCCCTCACATTCTGTTTGATTGGTTGGCTGAACGGTTATTGCTGTTAATGGATTGGAAAAAACATCAATATTAGGCCCTTGAAGGATGCATCCATTATTATCTACCACCCAAGTTCGATAAGTATCTTCATATAAAGAGCTAAATAAACCTAAAGTATGGACTGTTATTGAATCATCATTACTAACACGCACAACGGCATAATCTAAAACAGGAGTTCCTCCTATTGCATCAATTGTTATCGTTCCTGTATTTAGTCCAACACAAGTATTTGTAGACGTGACAGTGTCAACTTCTATTTCAGACGGTCCTGTGTAACCAGAGAAAGGATCCATATAATTATAAGATGCTATTGTAATGCACCCTTTAACATCAGTAACAGTACAAGAATATACAAACTGGCTTAAGCCTGTTGCGATTTGAGTAGGTTGAGATCCTGTATTCACATCCCACAAATAAGTATAACCACCATACCCTCCATTAGGAACAGCCTTCAGTGCTGCATCGCTCCCATCAAAACAGGTTAAATCGTTTTCAACTTCAATTGTCATTGCTAATGCTGCAACAGGTCCACTTATTGTCGCGACACCTGTACCATCATTAGTTTTATCCTTATTATATACCTTAATAATATAATCACCTTCAGGATGACCATCAAATGTATAATTTGTACTATCTGTTGTTTCAACATCAATAAGTACAAAAAATCCGTCACGTAACTCATAAAAATATGGTTCATCTCCGGGGATTACTGTATTTATTGTAATATTTACTTTACCGGTATTGTCACCAGAACAAATCACAGAATCTGTGGAAGTTGAAATACTTAATGAAGCCTTTGCACCAGATTTTGCTAGTTCATTGAATTTTAATCCTCCTGGCTTAAATGTTTTTTCGGTATAGCTCGTTTTAAATAAAATTTTTGAATTTCCAGCATCATAAGTAATGTTATCTGTCTCATTAAAATCCCAACTACTAACTGTAATTTCCGATTCTCCCAAATAAATCGCTCTTTCTTTTGAACCAGAGCCAATAAATTCATTTACTGCGATGTTATTATCATTTGTAGTAAATGTTCCTGATTTCAAATATATATTTCCGCTGGTAATTAATTCTTCGCTTAATTGATATTCTCCCCCTTTTGCTTCAATAATTACATCAGAATTCAATTCTGTGCTAGATAGTATTTTTTGCTCACAAGAAGCCCATAATACGATATCGCCAAAAAATTCATTATTAATATTCTTTTCAATAATTAAAGAACCGTAAACTTCAAGTTCTGCTTTGGTGTTTGATTTAAAAAGGAAAGATTTACTTTTAAATGTTGGTTTATAATTATCTACATTCCAATTAAAGTCTTTGCATTCAACTACATTTTTGACTATTACAATTTGATTATTCGCAGTAAAAGAATTGTTATCGAAAGTTACATTATCAAGTCTAGTTGGTGTTGAAGCTCCAGAACTTCCTCCGGAAGTTTCTGACCAATGGCTAATGTCACTCCACGATCCCGTACCGTTTACCCAGTACCTATTTTGGGCAAAACTATTATTTGCTAATAAACTTACTAGAATAATTGTAAGAATAGAAAATATAAAATGTCTAGAATTTTTCGACATAATTTAATTTTTTAGCCAATTGTTAATAAAATACATTCAATGT
>JAQIBH010000003.1 GCA_027859205.1 Bacteroidales bacterium
TAGTTTTATCTCAATATTTCAAAGAACTTCTTCTTTATTCCAAAATCTTCCCCTCAAATCAACCTCTTCGTTTTCGGATTGCAAAGATATAAATCTTTCCGCTTTTACCAAATAAAAAAAACGCTTTTTAATGCTTTTTTTTATCCTTTCTTTCTCGCTATTCCAACCCTATCAAAGCGGCTGCAAATATAAATACTTTAATTTTTAATTTCCAAATAAATTGCAAAAAAAAATCGCTATATTTTTTTAGCGTTTATATCATTTATTCTAAAGAACTTTTCCGTTTGGGTGTGCAAATATAAAAACTGTTTTTAAATCTGCAATTCTTTTCTCAAACTTTTTTCACTCTTTTTTTTCTATTTATTATAAGTAATTAGATTACAACATAATATTTTTATAATTTTATCATTCAGGGGGCTTAAATAAGCCAATTTGAAATAAAAGTTTTATCTTCGCTAAGCTATAATTTATCAATTAATATAATAATGAAACCAGACCGAAGACTTGTAATAATACCAACTTATAATGAAAAAGAGAACATTGAGAAGATGATCAGAAAAGTATTTTCTCTTTCTCTTCCTTTTGATTTACTTATTATAGAGGATAATTCACCGGATGGAACCGCTGATATAGTAAAGTCATTACAAAAAGAATACCCTAAGACCTTACATATAATAGAAAGAAAAGGGAAACTTGGTCTTGGCACTGCTTATATTACAGGATTTAAATGGGCTCTAGATAATAACTATGATTTTATATGCGAAATGGATGCTGACTTTTCACATAATCCTGATGATTTAATAAAACTTTATGACGCTTGTGAAAATCATGGTGCGGATTTAGCTATTGGTTCTAGATATAAGTCAGGAGTTAATGTGGTAAATTGGCCTATGGGAAGAATCTTAATGTCCTACTTTGCATCTATATATGTAAGATTTATTACAAGAATGGATATACAAGATACTACCGCAGGATTCAAATGTTACAAACGAAAGGTTCTAGACACAATAGATCTTAATAAAATAAAGCTTAAAGGTTATGCTTTTCAGATTGAGATGAAATTTACCACTTGGAAATTTGGGTTTAATATTATTGAGGTACCTATTATATTTACAGAAAGACAAGAGGGTGTTTCAAAAATGAGCGGAGGGATTTTTAATGAAGCAGTTTGGGGAGTTATAAAAATGAAATTCCGAAGTTTTTTCAGGAAATATGAACAATAAAAATAAACACATATAATACAATGTATGATTTATTGATTAAAAATGTTACAATTCTAAATGAGGAAAGTCAATTTATTGGAAGTGTATGCGTGAAAGCAGGGAAAATTAATAAAATATTTAAGGAAACCGTATCTTACGAAATAGCTACTCAAAAAATCATCGATGGAAAAGGCAAGCATCTTTTACCTGGCATTATAGACGACCAAGTTCATTTTAGGGATCCGGGACTTACTCATAAAGCTGACATTTATACTGAGTCGAAAGCAGCGATAGCAGGAGGTATAACTTCATTCATGGAAATGCCAAACACTGTTCCTCAGGCAACTACACATAAAATTCTGGAAGAAAAATACAAAACAGCCTTAAAAAAATCCTTAGCGAACTACTCTTTTTATATCGGAGCAACCAATGATAATATTGAAGAAATTAAAAAAACCGATCCTAAAAAGGTATGTGGAATAAAAGTTTTCATGGGTTCATCAACTGGAAATATGTTAGTTGACAACGAGCATGCGTTATCTAGAATATTTTCAGAATCTCCCATGTTAATAGCAACGCATTGTGAAGATGAAGAAACTATTAAAAAAAACACTATTAAATATAAGGAGAAATTTGGAGAGGACATACCTATAAAGTATCATCCATTAATAAGGAATGAAGAAGCATGTTTTATATCTTCATCCTTTGCCGTTGAATTAGCAAAGAAATACAATTCAAGACTGCATATATTACATATAAGTACTGCAAAAGAATTAGAGCTTTTTGATAATACGACTCCATCGAAAGACAAAAAAATAACCGCTGAAGTTTGTGTTCATCATTTATGGTTCTCTGATGCTGATTATGATATTTATGGATCAAAAATAAAATGGAACCCTGCAATTAAATCAGCAAAAGATAGAGATGCTTTAATCGAAGGGTTGAAAAACAATAAAATTGATGTTATTGCTACAGATCATGCTCCGCATACTATTGAAGAAAAATCAAATACATATTTTAAAGCGCCATCGGGTGGACCCCTGGTACAACATTCTTTAGTGACGATGCTTGAATTATATCATCAAAATAAATTAACATTGAATGATATTGTAAATAAAATGTGCCACACTCCAGCTGATATTTTTCAGATTAAAAACAGAGGATATATAAGAGAAGGATATTGCGCTGACTTGGTGTTAGTTGATTTAGATTCTGCATGGACCGTAACCAAAAACAATACCTTATACAAGTGTAAATGGTCTCCTTTCGAAAATCAAGAATTCAAATCTAAAGTCACACATACGATTGTAAATGGTAACGTGGTTTATGACAATGGCATTTTTAATGAATCTATAAAAGGAGAAAGATTGTTGTTTGAAAGATAATTAAATCTAACATTCCAATAAATATAGTATGAAAAATAAATTTATAATTTGGATGTGTATTATATCAATTACAGCTGTTGCTTGTAATTTTAATCAACAAAAACCTCAAGTAGTAAATCTGGGCGATGAAGAAAATTACATTATTATAGCTGATACATTGGTTAGCGATGTTGTGATATTAAACCCCGACAATGACGAATGGACCGAATATTGCTTAAGAAGACTGGATAAAAAAACATTAGTTAATGAGATTTTTAAATCTGTTTACACAGAAGAGCTTATTCCTTATGAGTTTTTCAATAACAATCCTTTAAGCATTGAAGATATAAAAACATTAGAATCTGACCCGGAGTTTAGCAGAGATAATATTGCAAAAGTTCAATTTGAAGAAGCTTGGTACTTTGATCCAACAAATCAAAAAATGATAAAAAAAGTACATTCTATTATGCTTGCTTATGAAATCTACGACTCCTTTGGAGAAATAAGAGGCTACAAACCTGCATTTAAGGTATATATGAAATAAGACAATTATTTGAAATTCAATATTTTAATATTAATACAAACTAAAATAATGCAATAAAATTGCAGGATTTTAACCATTAATTAGAGAATAGAGGTATGGATATTCTATTTATAGATTCGACTCACAACAGGCTCCCCGAAAAACTAACTCAATCAGGATTTAACTGCGATTATAAACCAGATATTAAGTCTGATGATATAATAAAAATAATTTCAAAATATGATGGTATAATATTAAGGAGTAAAATCAAAATTGATAAGCCAATTATTGATAAAGCCACTAAACTAAAATTTATAGGCAGAGTTGGAGCCGGATTAGAGAATATAGATGTTGAATATGCAAATATAAAAAACATAAAATGTTTCAATTCGCCTGAAGGAAACAGAGATGCCGTTGGAGAGCAGGCACTTGGGATGTTACTTACATTATTTAATAATATACTTAAAGCTGATTTTGAAGTGAGATCCGGCAAATGGATTCGCGAAGGAAATCGGGGTTTAGAAATTAAAGGAAAAATAATCGGGATTATTGGGTGTGGCAATATGGGTGGTGCATTTGCACAACGTTTAAAAGGCTTTGAAGCAAAAGTTATAGCATACGATAAATACAAATTTGGTTATTCTAATGAGTTTGTTACTGAAGCAGGATTAGAAGATTTATTTAAACAAACCGACATTCTTAGCATACATGTTCCGTTAACTGAAGAAACTGAATTCATGGTTAACGATGAATTTATAAATCGATTTAAAAAAGATATATATATAATAAATACTGCACGCGGAAAAGTTTTAAAAACAGATGATCTGGTCAAAAACATGAAATCGGGTAAAGTTATTGGCGCAGCCCTAGACGTTCTTGAATATGAACAAATGTCATTCGAGAATCTACATTCATCCAATGATCTCCCCGAAGCATTTAAATATTTAATAAAAAGCAGTAATGTAGTTCTTACTCCTCACATTGCTGGGTGGACTCAAGAATCAAGCTTAAAACTTTCGAAATATTTAGCTGATAAAATTATTAAGGAATTTACTTAATTACAAAGTGTGCAGTATGTCTACTTCTCTGTTCGATGAATATTTTTCGATCTTTGGTTACTTTTTTGATTGCTTGATCAGAATAGTGCCTGATTGTTAATAATTCAAGTTCATCATTATATAAAACCTTATAATCAACTTTTAATCGCTCAATTAAATGCTTCCATTTTCGATTAATATTATCGATACACAATGAGATACTAATTGCAGAATTCTGAATTAAATTTACTTTTATTCTTTGTTCCGACAAATATCCAAATACCTTATTTAGCTCATCTTCAATTGCAAATGAAAGATCTTTAGGAAATAAACTAATGAGTATTTGATCCTTTTTCAAAATAAATATAGGCAAGTCTTGATCATATTGTTTAAAACAGCCAATCTCCGTTCCTGCCCCTTCCGGATTTATAAATGAACGAACGAATAATGGAATATTTTTATTATGTAGAGGTTTTAATGCTTTAGGGTGTATTACTTTTGCTCCAAAATACGCCAATTCCACGGCCTCTTGGTACGAAATTCTATCTAATTTTTCAGTAGCATCAAAATATTGAGGATCGGCATTTAGAATTCCATCAACATCTTTCCAAACCATCACTTTTTCTGCTTCTAATAAATTTGCTAAAACCGCAGCAGTATAATCTGATCCCTCACGACCCAATGTGGTCGAATATCCACTTTTTGATCCCCCAATAAAACCTTGAGTTAAATAAACTTTATCGTTTTTAAAATTAAACGCTTCCTCGGCTTTAGTTTTGGTCAAGCTCATATCGATTTTAGCCTCGCGAAAAGTATCATCGGTAATCATTACTTTCCGAATATCAATCCATTTATTAACTAATTTTTGAGAATTTAAAAATGCACTCACAATCATTGTTGAAAAAATTTCGCCAAAAGAAACGATCTGATCGTATTTTAAATCAAATGAATCATGTTTCTTTTCAAATATCTCATTTTTAAGTTTTAAAAACTCATTTTTAAGCTCAGTATAGATTGGATCGCTCTCATCAGAAAATAAATCCTTTACAATATCGAAATGATAAGCCTTTAAAATCTCGAATTTCTCTTTGCACTTTTCAGTATTTTCTATAGATAAATTCAAAATCTCCTCTAGCTTATTTGTTGTTTTACCAAATGCAGAAACAACCACAATAAGATTATCCGAAAATTCATTTAATATATTTAAAAGGTTTTTTACACCCTTAGAATCTTTAACCGAAGCACCACCAAATTTAAAAACAAGCATATTAATAAATTAATTAAAAAAGATAAAAGCTTACAAATTTAACATTTCTTCCTTTTTAAATCTTTATAAAAATCAATAAAGTTTAGTTAAGGTGGATTTTAAGAAAATTTTATACTTTTTCTTAAAATTAACCCTATTTTTGCATTGAACAAATGAATTCACTTCATAGTAACACTTTAAACTTTGCTTAATGACCGGTTATAAAATTACTACTTTAAACGAATTTATTATTCGTCGGCAGGCCAATATTCCATATGCTAAAGGAGAACTTTCAAATTTGTTACACCACATTGGCATTGCGGCTAAGGTAGTTAACAAAAAAGTAAATAAAGCAGGATTAGTAGATGTCCTGGGAGAAGCAGGTGCAATAAACGTTCAAGGGGAAACTCAACAAAAACTTGATGTTTTTGCCGACATGCAATTTACAGCTGCGTTACGTAACAGTAGTGAATGTTGTGGAATTGCGTCGGAAGAAAATCAAGAGATTATAACATTTGATGATGAACTTTCACTTGATGGCAAATATATAGTTTGTATGGATCCTCTGGATGGATCGTCAAATATTGATGTAAATGTTTCCATCGGAACCATATTTTCTGTTTATCGAAGAATTTCCCCAAGAGGTGAAAAAGCTCAATTAGGAGATTTCTTACAAAAAGGTAATGAGCAAATTGCGGCAGGATATATTATTTATGGATCGTCAACCATGCTTGTTTACACAACAGGACTTGGTGTTAACGGATTTACTTTAGATACAGGTATCGGAGAATTCTGTCTTTCTCATCCTAATATTAAAACTCCTGAAAATGGTGGAATATACTCGCTAAATGAAGGAAATTATAATAAATTTCCAGATGGAGTAAAAAAATATATTAAATATTGTCAAGAAAAGGATAGTGAAACTAATAGGCCTTATTCTGCGCGATATATTGGATCGCTAGTTGCTGATTTCCATAGAAACTTAATGAAAGGTGGAATATTTATTTATCCTGAAACAGAAAGTGCTCCAAACGGGAAATTGAGATTATTGTATGAATGTAATCCTATGGCATTTTTAGCTGAGCAAGCCGGTGGTAAAGCAACAGATGGAGATACCAGAATTATGGATTTACAACCCGAAACTTTACATCAACGAGTACCACTATATACAGGGTCAAAACAAATGGTTGAAAATGTAGAAGGATTTTTAGCCAATCCTAATGAATAAGATAATCATTAAAAATATTTACAAACTAAGGTAGTTGTTTTATAACTACCTTTTTGTTTTTAACTTTGTCGGGTTTTGGAAATTAAGATATTAAATGAAATAATTAAGGGTCATTCAAAAATAATTGAATGTACAAATACTGTCAATAATAATAAAGATATTTTTTTAAAGAATCTTACAGGTTCATCTCAAAGTCTTTATATTTCCAATGTAATAAATAATCTTAATAAGAGTCATTTAATTATTCTCCCCGACAAAGAGGAAGCTGCATATTTTGAAAATGATTTATCAGCTGTTTCAGATCAGAAATCTATATTCTTTCCTACTTCTTATAAAAGATCAATCGTTTACGGTGAAGAAGACAGTGCTAATCTGATGTTAAGAGCAGAAACTTTACAACTTCTCGCACATGACGAAAAGCTTATTGTAGTTACATATCCTGAAGCAATTATTGAAAAAGTTATTAATAAAAATAACTTAATAAATGCAACGTTAAATTTGAATGTTGGAGAACAAGTTTCTGTCGATTTTATTCAGGAAGTATTGCAAGAATATAATTTTCAGTATGTAGATTTTGTTTACGAACCAGGGCAATACTCAATTCGTGGAAGTATTATAGATATTTTTTCATTTGCGTCCGATTTACCTTATAGAGTTGATTTCTTTGGAGATGAAGTTGAATCGATCAGATCATTTGACATTGAAAATCAGTTATCGAAAGGGAAATTTACTCAAATTTCAATTGTTCCTAAGATTGTTAATCCCGATAAGGACAACTCAGATTTAAAACAAACAGAATCGTTCTTCCATTTTCTGCCGAAGGATTCAATAGTATGGACAGAAAATCTTGGGTATATATTAGATAAAATATCTGTAATTCAAAAAAAACTCATTGACGACGCAAAAGAAAATCAAATTATAACTAAAGAAACCTTACTTGAAGCTTGTGGAAAATTAAAATGTATTGAATTTGGACAAAGTAGTTATTTTAATCAAAATGAAATTTTATTTAATACAGCACACCAACCTACATTTAATAAAAACTTCGAATTATTAGGGAATAATATCATTCAAAATTCTGAAAACGGTTACACAAGCTATATTCTGTCAGATAATGAAAAACAAATAGAACGACTCAATGCCATATTTAATGATATAAATGCAGATATTAAATTCATACCAATTTTAAAAACTATTCACGAAGGATTTATTGATCATGACTTAAAAATTTGTGTTTATACCGATCATCAAATTTTTGGCAGATATCATAAATTTAAAATTAAAAATAGTTTACAAAAAAAAGAACAATTATCAATTCGAGAACTTACTGGATTGCATCCAGGTGATTATATTGTACATATTGATCATGGAATAGGAATATTCGGAGGTTTAGAAAAAATTGACATTAGTGGCAAGACACAAGAGGCAATAAAACTTGTATATAAAGATCAGGATACTGTATATATTAGTATTCATTCACTACATAAAATATCAAAGTATAAAGGCAAAGATGCTGATCCTCCAAGAATATATAAACTCGGATCGGGAGCTTGGCAAAAGCTGAAACAAAATACCAAAACAAAAGTAAAGGATATTGCAAAGGACCTAATTCTATTGTATGCACGGCGCAAAGAACAAAAAGGCTTTGCGTATTTACCCGATACTTATTTGCAAAAGGAACTAGAATCATCATTTATTTATGAAGACACCCCAGATCAGTTAAAATCAACAAACTCTGTTAAAGCAGATATGGAATCTGAAACCCCAATGGACAGATTGATATGTGGAGATGTGGGATTTGGAAAAACAGAAATAGCAATTCGTGCTGCTTTCAAGGCAGTTGCCGATAGTAAACAAGTAGCCATTTTGGTTCCAACAACCATTTTAGCATTGCAACATTATCAGACATTTAAAGAACGACTTGCTGATTTCCCTTGTAACGTAGAGTACATAAGCAGATTAAGGACAAAAAAACAACAAACAGAAACCATTAAAAATATAGCAGACGGTAAAACTGATATAATTATTGGCACTCACAAATTGGTTGGTAAAGAAATAAATTTTAAAGATCTTGGACTTTTGATTATTGATGAAGAACAAAAATTTGGCGTATCGGTAAAAGAAAAACTTAAAAAATTTAAACTTAACGTTGATACTTTAACCTTAACGGCAACACCAATTCCAAGGACATTGCAATTTTCTATGATGGGTGCTCGTGATCTTTCAATAATAAATACTCCACCTCCAAATAGATATCCAATAATTACCGAGTTACATACTTTTAACGAGGATATAATTAAAGAAGCTATCGATTACGAATTCCAGCGTAATGGTCAAGTTTTTTTTATTCATAATAGAATTCAAAACATACATGAGATAGAGACCCTTATAAATAAACTATGTCCAGATGTGAGAACATTGGTTGCACACGGACAACTGGATGGAAATAAACTTGAAAAAGTTATGCTCGATTTCATTAATTACGATTATGATGTTTTAATTGCAACCACAATTATTGAATCTGGTTTAGATATCCCGAATACAAACACGATTTTAATAAATAATGCACAAAATATTGGCTTAAGTGATCTTCATCAGTTACGTGGTCGTGTGGGTCGTTCAAATAAAAAAGCCTTTTGTTATTTACTTGCGCCGCCGTTAACTACTGTTACGCCTGAAGCGAGAAGAAGATTAAAAGCTATTGAGGAATTCTCTGAACTGGGGAGTGGATTTAGTATTGCAATGCAAGATTTAGATATCAGAGGTGCAGGAAATCTTTTAGGTGCCGAACAAAGTGGATTTATTACTGATATTGGGTTTGAAACTTATCATCGTATATTAAATGAAGCAATATTAGAACTTAAAGAATCGTCTTTTCATGAACTTTATGAGCAAGAACAAGAAGAATTAATTGAAAAACAGATTACACAACAAAAATTTATTGCCGATTGTCAGATCGAGACTGATCTTGAATTGCTCCTTCCCGATAATTATATTAATAATATTTCTGAAAGAATAAGGCTTTATCGAGAACTGGATAATATTGAAATTGAAGAAAAACTTCTTGATTTTGAAAATCAATTAAAAGATCGATTTGGAGAATTACCCTTACAAACAATCGAGTTAATGAATGTAGTTCGATTAAGATGGCTAGCTGTTGAATTAGGATTTGAGAAAATAATTTTGAAAAGAGGTAGAATGGTAACATATTTTATCAATAATCAAGAGTCGCCATATTATAAATCAACAATATTTTCCAAAATTTTAGGTTTTATACAGCAAAACCCAAAAGATATAAAAATGAAAGAAGCAAAGAACAAACTTACCATGAGCTTTGATCATGTGAAAAATGTACAAAATGCTATTGAGAAGATTCAAAAAATAGACATAGGGTAAATTTAGTTGTAATAATCTTATTTAGTGGAATATTTTCATAATTTTACATGCTGATTTTAAATTGATTAAGACTTAATGAACCTTACTATAGATATAGGTAATTCCAGAAATAAAATCGCTGTTTTTAATAACGATGAAATCATTGATATTATAACTAAAGAAACTTTATCAATTTCTGATATATCTGAAATTTTATCTACTTATCCAAAAATAAATTATGCGATTCTTTCTAGAGTAAAGAATATTGACTCAACAATTATTTCATATTTAAAATCGAACACAAGCTATTTTATTGATTTAGATGAAAATAGTAAAATACCTATTGAAAATCTTTATCAAACAAAAAACACATTAGGTAAAGACCGTTTGGCAGCAGTCATTGGCGCAAACAATATTTTTCCCAACACAAGCGTTTTGGTTATAGATGCTGGGACAGCAATAACTTTTGATTTTATTAATAAAAACAACCAATATGAAGGTGGAACGATTTCTCCTGGATTAGAAATGCGATTTAAATCACTAAATTATTACACAAATAAATTACCACTATTAAATAAAAATGAAGATTTCAATTTAATTGCCGACAATACGGCAAATGCAATCGTATCGGGAGTACAGAACGGGATTATCTTTGAGATTGACAGCTACATTAATACTTTAAAAAACAAATATAATGACTTGAAAATATTTTTAACAGGAGGAGATGCAATTTTTTTTGATAAAAAGTTAAAAAATACCATCTTTGTAAATTTGAATTTAAATAATATAGGATTAAACAAAATATTAGAACACAATAAATCACATGATTAAAAAATATCTATTAATAATTGGAATTATCGCATTAACAAATTTAAGTTTATTCAGTCAGAGCGTAACAAATTCGCCTTATACAAGATTTGGCATAGGTGATATTGACAGAAACGGATTTAATAACAGTAAAGCAATGGGAGGCATAACAACTGGTCTTAGGAAAAACAACCAGATAAATTACCTAAATCCCGCTGCAATAAGTGCACAGGATACTATGTCCTTTATCTTTGATATAGGTTTAAGTGGCATTTTCAAAAACATGGAATCAAATACTGCCAGTGCAGATTTTAATGATTTTGCATTCGATCATTTAGCATTTTCCTTTCCTATTAAACGATGGTGGTTTACAAGTTTAGGTGTTACACCTTATTCAAAAATAGGCTACAATATTCACCAAGTCGAAGATTATGCGCCTATCGATTCTGTTAATATTAATTATGATTATTACGGAAATGGTGGAATTATACAATTGTTTTTAACTAATTCATTTAAAATTAACGAGAACCTTTCTTTGGGGTTTAATGTAAATTATTTGTTTGGTTCAAAAGAACAATACAATCAAGTTTACCTTGATACAGAAAACAGTTTTACAACAATTATCGAAGATAATATTTCTATGAATAAAATAACATATGACGTTGGACTGCAATACTATAACGATATTTCAAATAAATATTTTTACGTTGTGGGTTTAAACTATTCAAGCAAGGTAGATTTTAACACAACAAAAAAGAGCAACGTTTTTATGGCCGAAAACTTTAACTTGTACGATATAAATGTATTAGATTACATAGCAAACTCTGCACTTTTATTAGATACAATTAGCTCATCAACTACTAATAATTATAAAATAGAAATTCCTGCAAAATATAGCATTGGATTTACTACAGGTATAAAAGATAAGTTGATTCTGGGTTTTGATTATTCTTATCAAGATTGGTCTAAAGTGGGTATTACAACAGAAAATAGTAATTTGGTTGTTGATGAAAATTTTAAAATTGGGGTTGAATACATCCCAAACAGACGTTCAATAAAAGATTATTATAAAAGGGTGAATTATAGGGCAGGATTATATTTAAATAATAGTTATATAAAAATCAACGATGAACAAATTAAAAATTATGGCATAACTTTTGGACTAGGTTTTCCAATATACAATCAACGTACAAGTCTTAATTTTTCTTGTACACTTGGAAAACGAGGCACAACAAATAATAGTTTAATTGAAGAAAACTATACAGCAATAGGTATAAATTTAACATTATACGATTTTTGGTTTATCAAAAGAAAATTTCAGTAAAATAAAAAATTATAAAAATGAGAACAATAGCAAAAGGGATTTTAACAGGATTGTTTTTAATACTTACCATTGGTTTTGTATTTGGTCAAAAGGGTGTTGAAGATGGCTCTAAGTATGGACAGGGAGCAGACAGCATAAGCTGTATAAAGAATTTTTCAATTTACAGATCTAATGCAAGGCAGAATAATTACGATAATATTACTCAGGAGGCATGGAAATTGGTTTATACTGAATGCCCAAAGGCAAGTCAATATATATACATTGATGGTGTCAACATGGTTAAAATAGCCATAAAGAAGGAAGAAGATGCTGCTCAAAAAGAAATACTTATTGATAGCATGATGAGAATTTATGATAAACGAATTAAATATTTCAATAGAAGAGGATCCATATTAGGCAGAAAAGGAGTTGATTTTATTACTTCCTCTGAAAAAACTGTTGAAAACATGCAAGAAGGATACGAAATTCTTAAGGAATCAATTTCTCTTGAGAAATATAACAGTAGAGCACCACAGTTATTAACCTTCTTTCAAGCATCAAATTCTCTTTTTCAAGCTGGAGCCATTGAAGCAGGCGATGTAGTTGCCGACTTCGGAACTGTAATGGAAATTGCTGATTATGTTATTCTTAAAGGAACAAATAAAAGAGAAAAAGCAAATGTAATTAGAGCAAAACCTTCTATAGAACAGATATTTGAAGATGGTGGCGCTGCTAACTGTGACGATTTAGTTCCGTATTATGCAAATAAATTTAACGAAACTCCGGAAGATATTGAATTCCTAAAAAAGGCAACTGATCTTTTAAAATCAACAAAATGTACAGATTCTGAAATTTATTTCAATATGGCAGTTAAATTAAATATAATGGAACCAACTGCAGATCTTGCATATGAACTTGCAAAGCGAATTAATAAAGAAGATAAACTTAATGAAGCGGTTGTTTATTATAAACAAGCTATTGAGTTACAAGAAGATGATCTTCAAAAAGCTAAATATTATTTAGAGTTAGGTGACGTTACTCGTCGTATAGGTGATTATAGTCAATCAAGAACTTATGCTTTAAAATCTATTGAATTAGATGCAACTAGTGGCTATCCATATTTGCTAATTGGGAATATTTATGCTGCATCAAGTAAATCATGCAGCGAAGAGGAGTTTGAGCAAAAAGCTGTTTACTGGGCTGCTGTTGATCAATTTGCGAAAGCAAAATCTGTAGATCCGGAATTAGCTGATGATGCAAATAAATTCATTGATGCGTACAAACCTCATTTCCCTGATAACGAAACTATTTTCTTTTATAATTACAAACAAGGTGATTCGTATACCGTTGGATGCTGGATAAATGAGAAAACTACTGTTAGAGCAAGATAACAATTCAAATAATAAATATTTGAAAAGCATAATAATACCTGCATTTATGGGTATTATTATGCTTTTTGCTTCTTGTGAAGGAAGTAATATAGAAAAAATTAAATCAATAACAAGTGAACTTAATGTTCCTTCTATGGCTATAACAAATACTGAAATTATTTTTAGCAAAAATGCTCTTATCGAAGTTAAAATTAAATCAAAAAAAATTAACCGATACGATGATATTGAAGAACCATACACCGAATTTCCTGAGGGTTTATTTGTTGAATTTTATGATTCTACACAAACCGTTACTTCATATATAAAAGCAAATTACTGCATTTACGATGAAACTGAACAATTATGGACAGCGGAAAATGATGTAGTATCGGTAAGCGACCAAGGGGATACATTAAATACAGAATTCCTGATCTGGGACGAAAAAAAAGGTAAAATCTACTCCAATACATATGTCCGCATAACTAATAGTGAAGGTATTATTCACGGTAAAGGGTTTGAAGCTAATCAAGACCTTTCAGATGTTAAAATAAAAAATACAACGGGAGTAATACGTGTCGAAAATGAAAACTAAATTATCACGTATTGTTGAAATTATCTGGATAATTACAGCTATACTATGTTTAATTGCTGCTGTTCATCAAACCTATTACGAAGGGTTCTCCAAAAGTTATATCTTATTTATCTTTTCGTTTGTTGCGTTTATAATGTTTCTTTTGAGAAAACAAATGAGAAAGTCAAATAAAAACAACCAGTAGATTGGCATTTTTAAATTGGCTGTAACAAACTATTTATAGTTTTCTTCTAATATTTGAAAAACAAGATTATTGATCTTTATCTTTCTTAAAATTCTTATTATAAAACACGTTCAAACCATTGATCTTAATTTTATTTTTAAAAGATAATTTTAAAGGTAAAGTACTGTCCCAGCACATTTTTCTTTGATTAAGTATAAAAAATTTATATTTAAAAAATTATATGCTTAAAATTTCGAAAAGAAGATAATAAAATACTAAATTTGCCAGTTACTATTTTAGGCTTTTTGAAATAAAAAACAATTCAATTTAGTATATTCTAACTTTTTAAAATATAGATAAAAACAATATTCAATGGCAACATTAGAGAAAATTAGAAATCGAGCAGGAGTTTTAGTTGCAGTGGTTATAGGTATGGCACTGTTAGCATTTATATTAGGAGATTTTTTAAACTCAGGAGGAGCATTATTTTCAAATACTCAATTTGAAATTGCTGAGATATCGGGAAAATCAATACCATATCAGAAATACCAGAAAGAATTAAATGATATAATCGAAATCAATAAATTTAGTACTGGCAAATCAACTCTTGATGAAGCCACTGTTCAAGATATTCAAGCACAAACATGGGATCAACTTGTTAGGCAATATGTTTTAGAAGATGAATATGCAGAAATAGGTTTAGACATTAGTAGTCAAGAATTATGGGATATGGTTCAAGGAGAAAATATCCATCCAATTATTCAAAATCTATTTACAAATCCCGAAACAGGTGAATTAAATACAATGCAAGTAATTCGTTTCTTAAAAACATACGATCAAGATCCAACAGGTCAGCAAAAAACTTATTGGCTATTTGTTGAAGATCAAATGATCCAAGAAAGAATGTTTGCAAAGTATACAAATTTAATTAGCAAAGGTTTGTATTCAACAAAAGCAGAAGCACTAAACGAATTAAATAATAATAGTAAAAAAGTTGATTTTGAATTTGTATCTCAAAATATAAATACCGTTGCAGACAGTTTAATATCGATTAAAAATGGAGATTTAAAGAACTATTTTGATAATCACAAGAATGAATATAAGCAAGAAGCTTCTAGAAATATGGAATATGTAACATTTGATGTTATAGCTTCTGAAGCGGATAAAATTGCTGCAGAGGAATGGATTAACAATATAAAAGGAGATTTTGCAAATACTGAAACCGACAAAGAATTTGCAAGCATAAACAGTGAGATTAGTTCTGGTAACAATTACTATAAGAAAGACGAGTTACCAGAAGAATTAAAAGATATTATGTTCGATGCTGAAGAAGGATTTATGTATGGTCCATATTTTAATGATGAAGCATATTTACTTGCCAAGTTATCTGAAATTAAATTCATTCCTGATTCTGTAAAAGCAAGACATATATTATTACAGCCTACACAAAATCAAGATGCAAATCAAGTTTTTGCGATAGCTGATAGCATTAAAAACCTATTAGAAAATGGGGCAAACTTTACTTCTTTATCAGCAGAATTCTCAACAGATAAGGCTGCAAACGAAAAAGGTGGAGATTTGGGTTGGTTCAGAGCAAATCAAATGGAATCGCCTTTTAGTGATACTTGTTTTGTTGCTAATACCGGTGAATATAAATTAGTAGCTACACAATTTGGTTTACATATAGTTCAAGTAACTGACAAAGCTAGTAACGAGAAAAAAGTTATGATTTCTATTTTAGGACGTAAATTAGAACCTAGTTCAGAAACGTATCAGAAAACATATGCAGAAGCAAGTAAATTTGCTGGTAATAATCAAACTTACGAAGAGTTCTTACAAGGAATCGAAAAAGAAGGATTAACTAAAAAAATTGCTTCTAATGTTAAAGAAGCAGATCAACAATTAGCAGGATTAGAATATCCACGAGAATTGATTAGATCAATTTACGATACTGATAAACATGATATTATTAAATCCCAAAACAATCCTATTTTCGAGCTTGGAAATCGTTTTGTAATTGGGTTTGTAAGTGATGTAAAAGAAGATGGTTTTGCTACAATGGAACAAGTTAATTCACAGCTTATGGTTCAAGTTAAGAAACTGAAAAAGGCTGAATATCTTGCCGACAAATTTACTGAAGTTTTGCAAGAAAATAATGATCTTAACTTTATCGCTTCTAAATTCAATACAGAAGTGTACGACGCAACTGATATTAGTTTTAGATCTTACTCTATTCCTAATGCTGGTGTAGAACCAAAACTTGTAGCTGTTGCAACTTCGGTAGATGCAGATCAAATAACTGCTCCTATTAAAGGTGATAATAATGTTTTTGTTATAAGAGTTAATAATATAAGTACTGACGAAAATGTAAATGCTGATCTTCAGCAAAAACAATCGATCATTCAGTATCAAAACAGATCTAATTATGAAGCATTCGAAGCATTAAAAGAAACTTCAAATATTGTAGATAAAAGATCTAAATTCTACTAGAAAATATATTTTAAAAATTAAAAACGGAGTGAAATTTCACTCCGTTTTTTTATCCATTCAAAATCCTTTTTTGAACTCTAAGCAAAGATCTAAACATTGGTTCATCTATCTTATTCTCAATTCGATACTTTATTGTTGCTTGCATTAATTCAGGCGATGGCGCCGTATCAATTGAATTCATAACATTATTGCGTTTACCAATTTCTCTTTCCAGAATATTTGTGAGATTTTCTTCCCCAATTGAAGGGCTTGTATAAAACATTGGCTCAATAACACTCGTATCTTTCGAAATAACCCCTTCTTTAATTGCTATCACATATAATTCCGTATCAGGAATAATTCTTATACCTTCTGTTAAATGCACTAAATCTTCCTCCGAAATGAACGAGTCAATAAATTCGAAAGTTTCCAAAATTGTAGCTTCGGTTTCACCAGGGCCGCCAATCATAAAAAACCACATAGTTGGCATATCGTATTTTCTGATTATTTCGGAGCACTGAATTAATTTATTTTTATTGAAGTTTTTTCTGTAATTCTTTATCATTAATTCTGAAGCTGAATCAGGAGTGCAATCTATCTGCGTAAATCCTGCTTGTTTCATTAAGTTAACCAGCTCATCAGTAACTTCTCCGGGATTAACTCCCATAGTACGAAGGTTCACCTTCAAATCTCTACAAATAATCTCTTTACAAATATTTACTGCATGCTTTAGTGGAGAATTAAACGTCGAATCTACAAACTCGAAATTAACTCCGGGAATTCTAGTCCGCACTTCCTCAATTTCATCAACAATATCAGAAACAGGTCTTAATCTGTACTCTTTCCCTTCAATGTTTGGATAAGAACAATAAATACACTTATGTGAACATCCACGCTTTGTTTGAATAGGGTAACTTCCCCTGTTTTTGTACGGTTCAAAATTTATAAAATGATCTATATTGGCTTTTGGGATCAGAAGAAATCCTTTTTTTCTATCTTTTCTTTTTAATATCTTATTTTGTTTAGTTATAACATTTTCCAAGTCTAAATTCTTATTTTTGCCTTTGTCGATATTAATTAATAAGCGCAGAAAAATTTCTTCGGCCTCTCCTACTACGCCATAATCAACATCAAAATAATTAAATACCTGTTCTGGAGCTATACTAAATCCGCTTCCGCCAATTATAACAGGAACATCAAAATTCTTTTTTATCGGATTTACTATATTGAGTTTTATTTCTTTGAGATACCACGTGCAGCTGCGCATTGTTACGTTATCGATATTACGTAAACTTATTCCTATAAAATCAGGATTATAATTTTTTGCAAACTGTATTAAGCTTTCAGTTGATTCAAAAGAGAAATCAAAAATCTCAACATTATATTCACCACAAATGGATGAGGCTACAAGTGATATTCCTAAAGGGGCAACAGGATAAGGTAATATTTCTGTATTAGAATTTATTAGGAGTACTTTCTTCATTTTAAATTTATTCCTTTTAAAGCAGCTAAAGATAAAAAAAAGCTCACATTCCAGCGAGCTTTTCTAAAAAGCTTTAAATTTTAATCATAATACACAAAAAATCACTTTCCACTTAATAAACTACCTCGCTGCAAGCAGACGAGGTATTGAAGCGGAATAATTTTCTTTTTTAATTCGCTGCAAGCTGCGGGGAATAAGACCGGAGATCCCGACACTCTTCGTTTTCGGGATCAGTTCGACTTTATATTTTTTATTCGTTTACAACTCTAAAAAATATAGTCTCACTGATTTAGATCATGAACTTAATAATGATTTTACTTTATCGGCAACAGCTTTGCCATCAGCCTTTCCGGCTAGTTCTTTAGTAGCTCTTCCCATAACTTTTCCCATATCTGCCATACTTATTGCGCCAATTTCGTCAATAATTCTCTGTACGATCTGAGTTATTGCTTCATCATTCATTTGCTCCGGTAAATACACCTCAATTATTTTTGCTTCGAACCATTCTTTTTCTGCTAACTCTTTTCTATTTCTTTCCTCAAAAATTGTTGCTGATTCTTTTCTTTGCTTAACTAAACGTTGTAAAATTTTATTTTCAGCATCCTCTGTTATTTCAGGAGAAGCTCCTTTTTCTGTTTTAGCAATTAAAAGAGCTGTTTTAACCGCACGCAATGCTTCTAGCTTATCTTTTTCACGAGCCAGCATAGCTTTTTTAATATCTTGATTAATTTTTTCTTCTAAACTCATATTTTCATTATATAATTTAAATGTTAGATTTCGATATCCCTTATGGATTTTAGTTTTTAGTCAAAAGCATTTAATTAATCAACATTATCGTGCAAATAAGAATTGCTCGTATTTAACGATGCTCCATTGCTGTCTTCATCATCTTTTAATGAATATCGGGAAACTTTAGAGTCATTTTCATGAATGGGTTGATCTATTTTCAAATTTTTTCTTTTGTACGCTGGTTCACATTCCATCTCATCAACATTATCTTTAATATTTGATGAATCCTGTCTTCGCTCTCTTGTCCTTTCTCTGGACTCATTTAATTTTTTCAATATCTCCGATTTTTTTGTTTCTACAACAACTTCTGTTTCTGATTCAGGTTCTTGTAGAACAATAAACTTATCACAATCCGCATTTCGACTTTTCTTTATATCAAAATCGATAGTACGTTGGTCAAATTCTAAACTATCATCTTCAATATCAACAAGATCTTTCTTTGTGTTTATTATAGGATTTTCTTTTGTGAATTCACTTACGCTATCAGTTAATGTAATTGTCTTTTTAGTAGTTTTTTTAGAATAAAGTTCTGGGATACTATTACTTTCAAAACCTGTGGCTATTATGGTTATGCTAATATTGTCATCAAGGTTTTCATCCATTCCGGTTCCCCAAATAATATTAGGACTTGAACCAACCTCGCTATTAACAAAATCGGCTATTTCGCCAATCTCATCCATTGTTATTTCGCTGGTACCAGAGGTAATATTAAGTAATATATTTTCAGTTCCCTTGATATCATTGTCGTTTAATAATGGAGATGTTAAAGCTTGCTGAACAGCTTTTACAGCTCGATCTTCGCCTTTAGCTATTCCTGTTCCCATTAGTGCGACACCACTGTTTGTAAGAACCGTTTCAACATCGGCAAAATCAACATTAATATAACCGGGTACAGTAATAATTTCAGCTATACCTTTTGCTCCTGTTGCTAATATATTGTCGGCATATGAAAATGCTTCTGAGAATTTTAAATTTCCACAAACTTCGCGCAGTTTTTCATTATTAATAACAAGCAATGAATCTACATATTTTTCAATTTCGCTTATTCCTTCTACAGCTTGACTAATTCTTCTATCACCTTCGAAGCGAAAAGGTATAGTTACAATTGCAATTGTTAAAAGACCTAATTCTTTTGCCACTTTGGCTATTATTGGAGCTGCACCAGTTCCTGTTCCTCCACCCATACCTGCAGTTATAAATACCATTTTAGTATTACCGCTGAGGATTTCAGTTATTTGATCCAAGCTTTCAATTGCAGCCTGACGTCCTATTTCAGGTTTATTACCAGCTCCCCTACCTTCAGTTAAAGATTCACCCAACTGAACTTTAACTGAAACTGGACTATTTGCTAATGCCTGTGCATCGGTATTACATACAACAAAATTTACATCTTTTATGCCTTGTCGAAACATATGATTTACAGCATTACCTCCACCACCACCAACTCCAACAACTTTTATTATCGAAGAGCGATCGACAGGCAAATCAAAATTCATTAAATCATCAGCCATAGTATTTAGTTTTATCGATTATTTGACTTTTAATATTTAATATTCTCATTATTAACTTTATGCACTTTAAATTCTAGTTCACTTAGGGCATTTTAAAATTACATTTCTGCATCTTCTTCATCAAAAATATCTGAGAAGGCTTTTTTTAAATTTCCCAAAAATCCAGCTTTATTTTCTTTATTATTAGTTGCTTCATCCACATCTCCATTCTCAACTTCCTCTTTTGGTTTAGTATCTATAGGCTTACTAACATTCTTGGCATTTTCCTCGAAACCTTTAATTATAAGTCCAACACTAGTTGAATACATAGGATGATTAATTTCTGGTATTGTATCTGAAGCTAAATATTCAGTTGGATATCCGATACGCACATCTAATCCAGTTTTGAATTTTACCAATGCAGGCAAATGTTTTAATAATGCACCACCACCTGTGAGTACAATACCAGCACTTAATTTTTCAAAATAACTTGAGTTTTCAATTTCATAAATTACAGCATCAAGAATTTCTTCCATTCTCGATTGAATAATATAAGCTAAGCTTTTTAATGAAATCTCTTTAGGTTCGCGTCCACTGATACCAGGAATAGATACAACTTCTGTATCTTTTGCCATATCACCTAATGATGAACCATACTGTACTTTTAATAATTCTGCTTGACGCTGTAAAATTGAACAACCTTCTTTTATATCTTTTGTAACAACATCACCTCCAAAAGGAATAACTGCTGTGTGTCTTATTATATCATCATAATAAACAGCAATATCCGTTGTTCCTCCACCAATATCAATCAAAGCCACTCCTGCTTCTTTTTCATCAGCAGTAAGCACTGCCTCAGAAGAAGCCAGTGGTTCCAATATAAGTTGATTCAAATGTAAGCCTGCTTTGTTAATACATTTACCAATGTTCCATGCCGAAGCAATTTGACCAATTACGATGTGGAAGTTCG
This sequence comes from Bacteroidales bacterium, assembly GCA_027859205.1. Taxonomy (GTDB): domain Bacteria; phylum Bacteroidota; class Bacteroidia; order Bacteroidales; family UBA12077; genus UBA12077. The sequence continues at coordinate 21,412 of JAQIBH010000003.1, forward strand.
CTTCAACACGTTTCCCTGCCATTCCAATAGGATTTTTTACGCCCGTTTCATTATCAACAATATAATTTTGAGGAAGAACATGTATAATTTCTTCACCAATATCAATTGGAATTTTATACATATCTGCAATCAACTTATTAATATCTTCTTTGGTTATTTCGTCATCGTATGATTCACGATTTATATAACCTCGGTTTTTAATGCTTTTAATATGTTGGCCAGCAATCCCAACATAAACATCCGAAATTTGTTTTCCAATTGTAAACTGAATATCCTCGACAGTTTTCTGAATAGAATTTACGGCTTCTTCGATATTTAAAACGACCCCACGCTTAACTCCTTTAGAAGCTGTTTTACTAATTCCAAGAATCTCGATCTTACCGTTTTCTTTTCTTTTTCCGACAATAGCAACGATTTTTGTCGTTCCGATGTCTATTGCTGCTACAAGGTCTTCTTTTTGACTCATATTATTATCGTTTTGTACAAATTACTTGATTATCAAATTTTAAACTTATTTTCTCATATTTATTCCATCCAACATTATTTAATCCTTGCAGATAAAATGCTCGTAGGTTTCTGAATTTCATTTCATAATTCTCAATGCTCCCAAGGTAAATAACATGAGCACCAACACGGGGTATTAATTCAAACTCAGATTCTTCATTTACATAAATCTGTTCTATTTGCGCTTTCCAAAAATCATTTTCATAAATAAATTTACTCACCTCATATAAATCACACATTAAATAATTTTTCTCCCTATTATCTGTTGTGCTTTCGCAATAGATTTTTCGTGTTCTGTTTACCTCGAAATGCTCAACAATATTACCATTTGCAACTAAAACATGCGACGAATATTTACTTGACAAAGGCATTATTGTTCCTTCTTGATCAATATAATAACTTAATCCACGCTTATTGATAACACGTAATATTGGGTTTCGCTGATCAATTTCAACTCTAATGTCACCTTCTAAAGTAACAAAGACCTCTGAGTTTTTCACTGTTGAATATTGTCTTAATTTTCGTTCTATATTTTTTGTATTAATACGCACTACAGGCATACCAATAACCTTCATATCTGTTTCGTGTAAAAAATCATCAATGTCGCTTTCTGTAATAAAACCGTTGTGTAAACTATCTAATATTTCAACCTTTATATCGTGACATAAAATTTTATCCCTGCGGTCTTTTACAAAGCTCATTACAACTACGATATACGCAATAATTAAAACCCAAACCAATATGTTCTTAAAAATTTTCATTTAAGCTTTTTTGTATAATTTTTTAATTGGTTCCACTAACTCATCAATATCTCCTGCACCAAAAGTCATTAAAACCTCAGGCTTTCTATTTTTTAATACATCTAACAACTCTGTTTTTTTACATAAAATTTTATTTTTATTGCTGATTTTATTAAATATTATTTCAGATGTAATACCCGGAATTGATTTTTCACGAGCCGGATAAATATCTAATAAAATTATTTCATCAAGTAATTCAAGGCTTTCAGCAAATCCTTTTGAAAAATCACGAGTTCGCGTATATAAATGTGGTTGAAAGATTCCCGTAATCTTTTTATCGCTAAATAATTCCTTTGCAGAATGTATAGATGCTTTCAATTCTTCGGGGTGATGTGCGTAATCATCTATATATACGAAATCATTACGTTGAATCTGATAATCAAAACGTCTTTGGATTCCTTTGAATTTCTTTAGAGAATTAAAAATTTCATCGTTATGTACACCTGCCAATGTAGCCATTGCAATTGCAGCTATTGCATTATCTACATTCAATAATCCCGGCAAGCCTAGTTTTAAATTATTAATTCGACCTTTTACCCCTACAAAATCGAAAACATACAAACCATTTTCGACATGAATATTTTCTGCTTTAAAATCTGAATTCTTATTTAATGAATAAGTATAAATTTCAATATCGCTTCGTTCCGGAATATCAAATACTAAGTTTTCTTTTATTATAAGTGTTCCACCCGGATTTATTTGATTAATGAATTTCTTAAACGCTTCCTTCAAATCATTTTCATCAGAAAATATATCTAAATGATCAGCATCAACTGAGCTTATAATTGCTTTTTGAGGATTTAATTGCAGAAATGAACGATCAAACTCATCAGCTTCAACAACAACATATTTACTTTCTGAATCTACCAAAAAATTTGTATTGTAATTTGTGGAAATACCTCCTAAAAATGCGTTGCAGCCCATTCGTGATTTTCTCATTAAATGAGCTATCATTGTTGTAATTGTTGTTTTACCATGTGTACCTGCAACTGCAATGCACTGCTTCTCACGTGATAACATTCCTAACACTTCAGATCGCTTTTTTATTTTAAATCCTTCTTGTATAAAATAATTTAACTCTTTGTGATTTTTAGGAATCGCGGGTGTATAAACGACAAGCGTATGCGGTTTATCTTTAAAACTAGCAGGAATATTCGAAACATCATCTTCAAAATGAATTTCGATTCCTTCACTTATCAGTTCATCAGTTAATGGTTTTGAAACCTTATCATAACCTGCCACATTTTTACCTAAAGTATTAAAATATCGAGCAATGGCGCTCATGCCGATTCCACCAACTCCCAGAAAATAAACATTATGTATAGTTTTAATATCCATTAACACATATTTACAATATTAATTTATTTAAACAACCAAAAATAGAACGCTGATAAAACGCCTGCCTGCCGGCAAGGCAGGGATGCAAGCATTGCTGATTACAACAGATCTTCTTTTTCCGAGTTTATTTTTCATTTTAAATCTTTATCACGTTTATACTCTATTATTCTTTTGACCTATTAAACCCTATTCGCTTTCTATTCTTATGTTCTAATTCTTCATGTTTTACTTGTTCTAATTGCTTTAAATATTCAAAAATTAACATAATCTTTTCATCCTGCTCAATTTCTTTATTTTGTAATCGATCAAGTTTTTGTAAAATGTCTTTATGAGTTTCGAGCATTTCCCGCATTTTTGTAAAGACCCTTATTATTTGAATGTTCACTAAAATTGCCTGTTTACTATTTAATACGCTTGATAACATTGCAACACCCTGTTCTGTAAAGAACATAGGCATATATCGAGTGCCACCCCAATTTGAGGTCACAATTTGTGACCTCAAGTTATTAAATTCATCCTGCGTTAATTCAAACATGAAATCATCTGGAAAACGTTCAATATTACGCTTTACTTGCTGTTTTAACACTTTGGTTTCTACACCATATAATTCAGCTAAATCTTTGTCTAACATTACTTTTCTGCCTCGTATCACATAAATCTTGTTTACAATAGCCTCATCATGTATTATAGGGTTTAATTCATTCATAAATGCAAAATTAATTATTTCAAATCCATTATGATTTTAACTTAATTTTAATACTTCTTTAGCGATTTTTTCTGCAGAATTGCGTAAAGCCATTCCTTTTATATTTTCGGATAAAATTTTTAACTGATCTTTGTTTTCAATTAATCCAAGTGCGGTATCAATTAATTTTTCTCTTGAATCGATATCCTTAATTAATATAGCCGCATTTTTATTCACCAAAGCCAATGCATTTTTTGTTTGATGATCTTCTGCTACATTTGGTGATGGTACTAATATAACAGGTTTCCCAACTAAACATAACTCAGAAATAGTCCCAGCTCCAGCTCTTGAAATAATAATATCAGCCGCAGCATAAGCCATATCCATACGTTTTATAAAATCTAAGGCTTTTATATTTTCAAATCCAGATTTAATAGTAATTTCTTTAGCATCTTGATAATAATATTTACCTGTTTGCCATAATAGCTGAAATTCTGATTTTCCAATTTTATGAATATCTCCAATTATACTTTGATTTATCGTACCTGCTCCTAAACTTCCTCCTACTACTAAAATTGTTTTTCTTTTTTCGTCCAAATCGAAATGCTTTATTGCCTCTTCTCGATTTCCAATTTTATCCAATAAATCTTGGCGAACAGGATTTCCAGTTAAAATAATTTTATTTGAAGGGAAATATTTTTCCATTCCTTCATACGCTACGCAAATCTTTTTAGCCTTTTTTGCTAGTAATTTATTCGTGATACCAGCATATGAATTTTGTTCTTGAATTAAAGTTGGGATTCCTTTTTTATTTGCAATACGTAAAACAGGACCACTGGCATAACCTCCAACACCAACCACTACATCTGGTTTAAATTCTTTAATAATTTGTTTTGATTTACGTAAACTACTTATTAATTTAAAAATGAAACTAATATTCTTAATAGTCAAACGTCTTTGTAATCCAGCAACAGGTAATCCAATAATTTTATATCCTGCGGCTGGAACTTTCTCCATTTCAATTTTACCCAATGCACCAACAAACAGGATATTGGTTTCTAGCTTCAAATTTTTAATTGCATTGGCAATAGAAATAGCAGGGAAAATATGTCCTCCTGTACCTCCACCGCTAATAATAATATTTTTATTCTTCTGTATCATTGCCAATTACTGATTCTGATTCTGTTTCTGCAATTACATCCACTTGTTTATCAATACTCCTGCTAACGCTTAAAATTATACCCAATGCCACACCTGTAAATAAAATTGATGATCCTCCCATACTTACTAAAGGAAGAGTTTGACCTGTTACAGGAAAAATATTTACCGCAACACCCATGTTTATAAAAGCCTGAAATACCAGACTTATTGTTAATCCAATAGCTAAAAATGCTGCAAACGTCCGCCTACTTTTACGAACAATTACACCTGCTCTATATAATAAAAACAGATATAATGCCAACACAATAATTCCTCCAAACATTCCATATTCTTCAATAATAATTGCGTAAATAAAATCGGAATATGGCGATGGCAAAAAATTCCTTTGTGTGCTGTTTCCCGGGCCTTTTCCAAAAATGCCACCAGTTGCTATAGCAATTTTACTTTGCTCAACTTGATAATTATCTTCGCTTTCGCCACTAGCAAAACTTTCGATACGGCTTTGCCAAGTTCCTATTCGACCTGTACTTGATCCTGAAATAATTATTCCTGCTATAATAAGTGCTACAATTAAAATTCCAACACTACTAATCCCAATTAAATATTTAACTTTTACTCTCCCAACAAACATTAATAAAAATGATGTAACAAAAATTATTGCTGCAGTAGAAAAATTAGCCGGCAGAATTAAACCACAAACTATCACCACCGGTATGATTAATGAAACAAATACACCATTAAAATCATTTAACTTTTTATCATTTTGTCGTAATGACAAAACTCGGGCTATATACATTATCAAAGCTAATTTTGCAAAATCGGATGTTTGTATTGTAAATCCTAAACCTGGTAAGGTTAACCAACGAGCTGCCTCGTTTACGCTCGTTCCCATCACTAAAGTAATGGCAAGTAAGAATATTGATAAATATAAAAACAATGGTGATAATCGTGAATAGTATTTATAAGGTATCAGATGAGTAATAAAAATTATACTTAATCCTGCTGCTAATAAAACAAAATGCTTAATAATATAATATGCTGTATTGCCTTCCTGATATTTATATGCAAGAGTTCCTGTCGAACTATAAACAGCTAACAATGAGAATATTGAAAGCGTAAAAATCACTCCCCAAATTACTTTGTCGCCTTTAAAATATTTAGACAGTACCTCCTTTAATCTCATTTTTTTATCAGATTACTTTGTTTAATCTTAGTTACTACAATTCTCTTACCGCTCGCTTAAACTGATTTCCTCTATCTTCGTAATTATCGAATAGATCAAAACTAGCACAAGCAGGAGATAATAATACAGAATCACCTTTCCTTGCAAGGTAATATGCTGTTTTTACAGCTTCTGATGCCGACTCTACATCAACAATTGTCTCCACAAACTCTCCAAATGCTTTGTGAATTTTCTTATTGTCTTTGCCAAGGCAAATAATTGCTTTCACTTTTTTCTTAACTAATTCAACCAATATTGAATAATCATTTCCTTTATCGGTACCACCGACAATCCAAATTAAGTCATTCGCAACGCTTTCCAGCGCATACCACGTTGAATTAACATTTGTTGCCTTTGAGTCGTTAACAAACTCAATACCATGTACTTTAAGCACATGCTCTAATCGATGCTCGACACCTTGAAAGTTACTTAAGCTTTCGCGAATATCATCCTTTCGGATTTTTAACACCTGAGAAGCAATTCCGGCAGCCATAGAATTATAAGTATTGTGCTGCCCTTTTAAAGCTAGATTGTTTATTGACATAGTTAGCTCGTTTGATTGATATTTAATTTTAATGGTTTCGTTTTCTTTGTAAGCTCCTTCTATAAAATTTTCGCGTAATGAAAATGGAAGCTTTTTTGCAATGATTTCTCGTTTTTTTAGTTCCGTTTTTGTGACTTCATCATCGGCACAATAAATAAATACATCCTCTTTTGTTTGATTCTGAAGTATTCTAAATTTAGAGTCTATATAGCCCTGCATTCCATTATATCTGTCTAAATGATCGGGAGTAATATTCATAAGAATTGCAATATCGGCTCTGAAATTATACATTCCATCAAGCTGAAAACTACTTAGCTCGATTACATAATAATCGTAATTTTCCTCTGCAACTTGTTGCGCCCAACTCTGACCAACATTTCCTGCTAATCCAACATTTAATCCTGCATTTTTTAGAATATGATAAATTAGCATAGTGGTAGTTGTTTTCCCATTACTACCAGTAATGCATATTTTAAAGGCATCACTATATCGCGATGCATATTCAATTTCGGATATTACAGGAATGCCTTTTTCGAATGCATATTTAACAATTGCAACTTTCTCCGGAATTCCCGGACTTTTTATAATCTCATCAGCATTCAGAATTAATTCGTTAGTATGCTTTTTTTCTTCCCAAGAAATTTTATTGTCATCAAGTTTTTGTTTGTATTTCGGTTTAATCTCACCAAAATCAGAAACGAAAACATCGGCGCCATTCTTTTGAGCAAGAATAGCTGAACCTACTCCACTTTCACCAGCACCTATTATGACAATTCGTTTACTCATTTTTTTTACTATCTGATTTTAAGTGTGATTATTGTAAAAACTGCCAGAATTATTCCAACTATCATAAATCGCATTACAATTTTTGGTTCCGGGTAACCCAATTTTTGATAATGATGATGTAAAGGAGACATCTTAAAAATCCTTCGACCTGCCCCAAATTTTCGTTTTGTATATTTAAAATATCCAACTTGAAGTACTACAGATAAATTTTCTACCAAGAATATTCCACACAATATAGGAATCAGTAATTCTTTTCGAATGATAATTGCAAAAACTGCAATTATTCCTCCCAAAGCTAAACTACCCGTATCCCCCATAAATACTTGGGCTGGATATGAGTTATACCATAAAAATCCAATTGTAGCTCCAATAAAAGCACTCATAAATACAACTAATTCTCCTGTATGCGGGATATACATAATATTCAAGTAGTCGGCATAAATTACATTACCACCTACGTATGCTAATATTCCTAATGTTGTACCCACAATAGCAGATGTCCCTGTAGCTAATCCGTCTAATCCATCCGTGAGATTTGCACCATTTGAAACGGCAGTAACAATTAGAATTACTACAATTACAAATACTATCCAAGCTGCTTTCTGACTATGTTTACCCAAAAACTTAACTAAATATTCGTAATCGAATTCATTATTTTTAAAAAATGGTATTGTTGTTTTGGTTGATTTAATATCGTTTGTAAATTGATGTGCATTTTCTCCTGCAATTACTATATTGCCTTCAACTTGCTCAATAGACTGTGTTTCATCCACAACTATCTTTTCTCTAACTACTGCATCATCGCTAATAAATAGAGTTAAGCCAACAATTAATCCTAAACCAATTTGACCAACAATTTTAAATTTACCAGCTAAGCCTTCTTTATTCTTTCTAAATATTTTTATATAATCATCAATAAATCCAATAAGGCCAAGCCAAATAGTTGTTATTATCATTAGGATTACATAAACATTTAGGATATCAGCAAATAATATGGTTGGAATAATTATTGACCCTAAAATGATAATTCCACCCATAGTTGGAGTACCTTTTTTACTCATTTGGCCTTCCAAACCAAGATCCCGAATTTCCTCACCTATCTGCTGTTTCTGTAAAAACTTAATTATTAGTTTACCAAAAACCATTGAAATAATAAGTGACGTGATAACAGTAAATGCTGATCGGAACGAGATATACTGGAACATTCCTGCTCCCGGAATATCGAACCTTTCTAAATATGCAAACAGATAATAAAGCATAATACTAGTTAGTTATATAGTTCGTTAAATATTTGTTTTAAAACTTCGCGATCATCAAAATGATGTTTTATTCCTTGAACTTCCTGATAAGTTTCGTGTCCTTTGCCAGCTATAAGAATAACATCTCCCTTTTTAGCCAATAAACAAGCCGTCCTGATTCCTTCTTTACGATCAACAATTGATAATACTTTCTTATTATTCTCGGAATTAACCCCAAGTTTCATTTCTTCTATTATTGTATTTGGGTCTTCAGATCGTGGATTGTCAGAAGTTAGAATTACCTTATCACTTTCCATCGATGCAATTTTTGCCATTACAGGTCGCTTTGTTTTATCTCTATCACCACCAGCACCAACTACTGTTATTAATTCCTGGTCATCATTCTTGATCTGATTTATCGCATTCAATACATTTAATAAAGCATCGGGTGTATGCGCATAATCAACAATAGCCGTAATTCCATTTTGTGAACGAAGTGTTTCAAACCTGCCTTCAGCTGGTTTCATTTCACTTAATGCTGTTAAAACTTGATCTTTTTCAAATCCTAGCAATAACGCGCAAGCATAAACCGATAGAATATTATAAACATTAAATCTACCTACAAAATATGTCCAAACATCAATATTATCAATACTCAACATTGATCCTTCAAAATGACTTTCAATAATTTTTGCTTTATATTCAGCACCTGATCGAACAGCATAATTCAGTACTTTTGCTTTGGTATTTTGCACCATTACATATCCGTTCTTGTCATCTGTATTTATCAAAGCAAAGCTTTCTGGTTTTAAATCATCAAAGAATTTCTTTTTGGCCTTTATGTATTCTGCAAAAGTTTTATGATAATCTAAATGATCATGTGTAATATTTGTAAATAAACCACCCGTAAAATATAAGCCTGCAATTCTTTCCTGGTCGATAGCGTGTGAACTTACCTCCATGAAACAATATTCACAACCATGATCAACCATCTGTTTTATTAGCTTATTCAATTGAACTGCATCAGGCGTTGTGTGTGTTGCATCTATTATTTGATCATCGATGTAATTCCTAATAGTTGAGAGCAGGCCTACTTTATAACCTAGCTTTCGAACCAAATTATATAATAATGTTACTGTTGTTGTTTTTCCATTTGTTCCTGTAACACCAACCAGTTTCAATTTCGAAGATGGATTTTCATAATAAGCTGATGCAACTATGCCAAGTACCTTTGATGAATTTTTAACCTGCACAAATACAACATCTTTAGATTTTTTGATTGGGATATTTTCACAGATAATTGCTTTTGCTCCTTTCTCAACAGCCATATCAATAAAATCATGTCCATCGGAAAGTGTTCCTTTAACGGCAACAAATAAACATCCTAATTCAACTTTTCTTGAATCGAACACAATTGCAGTTACAGGAATTTCGGTATTCCCAATTTCCTTAATTACTTTAACAGATTTTAATATGTCGTTTAAAACTTTCACTTCAATTTCATTAATTAAATGACATTTCCAGAACAACCAGTTCTCCGTTTGAAATTCTTGATCCCTGTGGTATTGATTGTTTTATAATTGTTCCTCTACCTTGTAATTCAACACTTAATTTCAAATTTTCAAGAATAAAAAGCGCATCTTTTGCTCCCATTCCTTTTATGTTTGGCATTAAATTTTCTGTTATTGAGCGATTGGTTAATTTCACGCAAGAATCTAATTTTGTTGTAAGTACCCAATCAGAATTTGCCTCTTCATCATTTACTACTATTCCCAAATCTGCAAGAGCATATTTCAACTCATCTTTATAAGAATTTTTTGTATAAGGAATTTTTGTTTCTTGTGCAGTTTCATTTGTTGCTATATTTAATCTCTCGTGCATCTCAAAATTTGTAGCATAAACTTTATCGGATATTTCCTTAAATACGGGTCCGGCCACTACGTTTCCGTAATATACATTTTTAGATGGAGCATTTACAACAACTATACATGAGTACTTAGGGTTATCTGCTGGGAAATATCCCGCAAAAGAAGCCTGATAACTTATCTTTGATTTATCACTATATAGGGATTCTATATCTGCAATTTGAGCTGTTCCTGTTTTACCAGCTATTTTGTAATTATCATTTTTCAGATTTCGTGCAGTGCCCCTTTCTACAACACCTTCAAGCATCACTTTTACTTTTCTCAAAGTGGATCTTGAACAAATAGATTGTTTCAAAATTTCGGAATCGAATGATTTTACCCAATCGCCATGATACATTAAACCCTTCACAAATTTTGGTTTAACCATTTTACCATTATTTGCAATGGCATTATACAAAGTAAGAATTTGTAATGGCGTTAATCTAATCTCGTAACCAATAGACATTTGGGGTAAAGAAACTCCGGACCATAATTTGTCCCCCGGATATTTTATTTCTGGCTCGCCTTCGCCTTCGATTACAATTCCTAATCGGTTATTTAAATTCATGCTATAAAGACGATTTATAAACTTTTCTTCTTGCCCGGTATAATAATCTGTTACTAATTTTGAAATTCCTACATTCGATGAAACTTCAAAAACCTCTTGAACCGTTAAGACTCCATGCCCCCCACTTTTAGTATCAGCAATTCTTTGATCATAATAATAGATTTCGCCCTCACCTGTATCTACCGTATCATCTAAATCAACGTAACCATCTTCCAATAATGCAATTACGGATGCTAATTTAAATGTTGATCCCGGGTCAAGACTTTCACCAATTGCATAATTATAAGATTCATTATACTGCCCGTTGCTATTTCTTTCGAGATTAACGATTGCTGTTATATCTCCCGTTGAAACTTCCATTAGAACAGCTGTGCCATGATGTGCTTCTTGTAGAATAAGTTGTTTACGCAAAGCATTTTCGGCTACGTCCTGAATATCAACATCAATTGTAGTTACAACATCCATCCCATCTTTTGGTTCCACTTCATTTCCATCATGTACCGGCATCCAAACATTTCCATTCAAGCGCTGCATTAAACGAACACCTTGTACACCTCTCAATTCATCATTAAAAGCTCTTTCGATACCAACACCGCTTTTACCTTCGTTTTTTGTAGTATAACCGATAGTTCTTGAAGCTAAACTAACATGTGGTTGAATTCGTAAATTTGTTTGTATAGCAATAAATCCACCTTTATACTGACCTAATCTAAAAATTGGAAATGTTTTTAATTTTTTGAGTTGATTATAGTTCACTCTGCGCCTTACTAAATGAAATCGCTCGTCATTTCTGCGAGCATTTATTAGATCATTTTTATATTCAGCAGCTGTTTTATCTCGAAAGAGCTCAGATAATTTATACGCCAAAGAGTCAATATTCGAATTAAAATCCTCATTATCCATTCCGGTACTCCGCGTATCCATACGAATTTCATAATATGGTACTGAGCAGGCAAGTATACGTCCGTCATCTGATAGTACATCTCCGCGATTTGCCTCAATAGTAATATCTTTTAATGTAAAAGTTTGAGCTTTTTCTTTCCATTTGCTACCATCAATAAATTGAAGGTAAAAAATCTTCCCGAAAATAAGAATGGCAAATGCAAGCATGAATATATAAATCACACCAACTCTCCATACTATTTCTTTTTTTAAGGGCATAAAAACTATTACTTTTCAATTATTACTTTTTTAGGCGGCACAATAGATTCCTTTAAACCAAGTCCTCTCTTTTCAACTAATCGTGCTACCTCCGATTGTTTGCTAATAAGCATTAATTCCGATGATATTGTAATTGCCTCGGAGCGTAAATCACTTATTTCCTGAGTTAATTCTATATTAGCACGAACTACTTTTTCAGCATTATATCTATTTGCTATATACACAAATGCCAGAATTACCAAAAAAACTATAAATGGCAATTGCTTAATAATAAAATCATTCGCTATTAATGACCCATCTAGCAAATCCTTAATTGAGCCAAACTTTTGTTCTTTTCGATCTTGTTTTTCCTCAATGAATTCTACGTTATCTCTTTTATTGCCTATCATACTCTTTCTGCTATTCTTAATTTTGCACTTCTTGCTCTATTATTCACCTTAATTTCTGAATCACTTGGCACAATTATTTTTCTATTTACAGCCTTAAATGGCACATTAAGATTTCCAAAAAAATCCTTTTCAACTTCACCTTTAAACTTGCCCTTTTTAATAAAATTTTTTACAATTCGATCCTCTAATGAATGATATGTAATAACAACTAATCGTCCTCCCGGCTTTAAAACATCAGTGGTTTGTAAAAGCATTTCTTTTAGGAACTCCATTTCGCGATTTACTTCAATTCTTAATGCCTGGAAAACTTTTGCTAAAAACTTATGTTCTGCATGCTTTGGTAAATAAGGCATTAACACATCTGTAAATTCTTTTATAGTTCCAATTTTTTTGTTTTCTCGCTGATCAACAATTGCTTTTGCGAGTTTTCTGCTATTTTTTAATTCTCCATACTCCCAAAAAATCTTCGCTAACTTAGTTTCTTCATATTCATTCACTAAATTTTTTGCGGATAATTTCGCACTTTGATTCATTCTCATATCGAGTTCTCCATCAAAACGAAATGAAAATCCACGTTTAGGCTTATCGAAATGATGAGATGAGACACCCAAATCGGCTAATAAGCCATCTATCTTATCAATTTTATTATATTTCAGAAAATTCTTTAAGAATCTAAAATTATGGTTAGCGAAAAGGAATCTCTTATCATCAATCAAATTTAACAGCGCATCATCGTCTTGATCAAACGCTAGTAGTTTACCTTTATTTAAATGATTTATGATTTCTCGAGAATGACCACCACCACCAAAAGTTACGTCGACGTAATTTCCATTAGGCTTAATTTTTAAGCCTTCAATACTTTCTTTAAGTAAAACCGGCGTATGATATCCCATTTATTTATCATTTTCCAGATTTAAATCACCACCCATAATTTTTTCAGCCAGTGCTGCAAAATCATCGGAGCCTTCTTCTATTGAGGCATACATGTTTTTAGCCCAAATCTCTATTCTTCCGTCCTGTCCTGCTAAAATTGCTTCTTTAGATATATTTGCGAGTTCAAGTAATCTTTTTGGAATTAGCATCCTATTGTTACCATCAAGTACAATTTCTGCTGACCCACGATAAAAATTCCTAAGAAATTTATTGTGTTCCTTGTTATATGGGTTAATTTTACTCCTAATTATTGAATTTTGTCGTTCCCATTCTTCAATAGGAAACAAAACTAAGCAGTGTTCAAAAATATCTTTTTTCACAACAAAGCGGCCTTGAGTAGCAGAACTCATCTGCTTCTTAAGTGTTGAAGGAAAAGTTACTCTCCCTTTCTCGTCAACTTTACAGTTATAATCACCGATAAATGTTGTCATGTATATTCGCTCTTTAACTCGTAAAAATATACAAAATTTCACCACAATTTACCACTTTACTCCATATTTTACCACTTTGTTAATAACTTTTACACTAATAAAAAAAATGTCAAAAGCATTTAAACACGGTGACTTGCCTTAAAACCCCTATATAATAAGGTGTACGTGTGGCCCGTAAGTTAAAAGGTGCCAAATAGAATATTTAAAATTTATGATACAGAAATGTGAATTCAAAATGGATTAATTTCCAATCTCATTAAATGGACGTTTTTTGATACAAATAAATAGAAAAAAGCTTAAAGAGAATGGAAACACAAATGAAATTTACAATGATGTCTGTTGGTTAAAAAAGAAGAAAGTATCAAAAATGATATTAAAAAAGAATTTGCTGCAAAGCTAACTGCATTTAAGAAATAAAAAACAATTTAGTTAAATCAAAATTTACTAGTTGTTTCTATATTCCCAGTAATTCTGTCTTAAAAATAATTATTCAGAATTGAAATTAATTCACTATCTTGTATTTCTAATTATTCCGTATAAAAACAAGTCTCTTTGTTTTTTAATGAAAATAGTGCTTATCATATATTTTAGTTTCCCTGTGCTATTTTATTAAAAAATAACAGGATTTTAGTACTCATATGATATTAGTTTACTTTACCTAAACCCAAAAAATAATGAAATTAGCTTTTATTGGCACATACCCACCACGTGAATGTGGTATTGGTACGTTTACGAATAACCTGTTCAAATCAATGTTAGGTGATGGTGAAAAGGCAACTAAAAATGAAGGATTCGTAATTGCCTTAAATGACGACCTAACTTATAAATACCCGGCAGAAGTAAAATTAACAATTAATCAGCAGAACCAGAGAGATTATTTAAAAGCTGCCAAATTCATAAATCTAGGTGGTACGGACATCTGTATCCTTGAACATGAATTTGGTATTTTTGGTGGCCAAAATGGAGTTTACATTCTTCCCTTATTACATAGATTGGAAGTGCCACTTATAGTGACACTGCATACCGTACTTAAAAGTCCTTCGTATAACGAAAAGGCAGTATTACAGGAAATATGTAAAATGGCAAATAGAATTGTGGTGATGAGCAACAAAGCTATTGAGTTTTTGATTGGTATTTACAATGTACCTGAAGAAAAAATAGTTTTTATTGAACATGGCGTACCCGACATACATTTTAACCCAGAAGAATCGAAGAAAGAATTTAAGCTTGAAAGTAAAAAGGTGCTTCTTACCTTTGGTTTTGTTGGACGCAACAAAGGTATTGAAACGGTAATAAAAGCATTGCCTGCGATTGTTGAAAAGCACCCCAATATTATTTATTTCATTTTGGGTAAAACTCATCCCAATGTGTTGCGGCATTCAGGTGAAGAATATCGTATTTTCTTAATGCGTTTAGTCAAAAATCTTCAACTTGAAAAGCATGTAATATTTCTGAATGAGTTTATTGATGAGCAATATTTGTTCAAATACTTATATGCTTGTGATATATACATTACACCTTATTTGAACGAAGCTCAGATTACTAGCGGAACATTGTCTTATGCCGTTGGAGTGGGTTCGGCTGTTATTTCTACACCCTATTGGCATGCAGCAGAACTTTTAGCAGAGGGAAGAGGAAAACTTTTCGATTTTGGTAATTCAGAAAGCTTAGCTTCCATCATTACAGAGCTCTTAGATAAGCCCGATGAATTAAAAACTCTTAAAAAAAGAGCATGTGAATATGGTCTCAAAATTACATGGCCAAAAACCGGTGAAAGGTATGTTGAACTTGCTGAAAATATTTTAAAAGAGAAACCTTATGTAATTAAAAAGAAAGATACCGTACTAGACTTCCTTATTCTACCTCCTTTTTCTTTAGCTCATATTAATCGTTTGACGGATGATACAGGTATTATACAACATGCAAAATTTGGTATTCCTAACTTAAAAGAGGGTTATTGCCTTGACGATAATGCCAGAGCTTTGCTTATGGTATTAATGGCCTACCGACAAAAGAAAAATCGAAGGGCGCTTGAATTGTCTCCTATTTATTTAAGTTATATTCATTACATGCAAAATGAGGATGGCACTTTTAGGAATTTTCTGAGTTTTAGTAGAAACTTCCTGGATGAGATTGGATCTGAAGATTCTTTTGGGAGAACTATATGGGCTTTAGGATATTTATTAGGCAATGCCCCCAACGATGCTTATTACCAAACAGGCAAACTGTTATTTTTTAATGCAGCTCCTAATTTTGAAAAATTAAAATCCATCAGGAGTATTGCCAATACAATGATCGGTATAAGCCATTACTTGAATATTAACCCATCTGATGATTCAATGACTGAAAGATTGCGCAACATGGCCTATAAGTTAATTAAGCATTATGAAGAGAACGAGACCTCCGATTGGAAATGGTTCGAATCTCTTCTGGCTTATGATAATGGTATTTTACCTCTGGCTCTTTTACATTCTGCGAAAATCTTGAACGATGAAAAAATTACTAAAGTTGCATTCGAAACGGTGGATTTTCTTACAAAACACACCCTAAAGGATAATTTCTTATCGATCATTGGAAATGAGAATTGGTATAAAAAAGATGGAGAAAGATCTGTTTTTGCGCAACAGCCAATTGATGCTATGGCTATGGTTTTAATGTACCACCAGGCTTTTCTATTAACAAGAGATATAGAATATATTAATAAACTCTATGCATCTTTTTTATGGTTCCTTGGTGAAAATGACCTGAGAATGAGTTTGTATGATTTTGAAACCAAAGGCTGCTGCGATGGTTTTGAAAGTTCTGGTGTAAACCGGAATCAGGGAGCTGAAAGTTCACTGGCTTATTTGATTTCTCATTTAACTGTATTGCGGGCCTATGAAGAATTTCATGAGTCGGATTAAAAAAAGTCCTGCAATTAGTGAGATTTAAAAACCAAATTATGTATTTGTAATTATTTTGAGTTTTTTAACTCAATAAGAAGTTCCTTCATATTAACTGTTGCATATGTGGAAGCATAATCTGACATAGCATACGGTATAATCAAATCATCATTATGAATCATTGATCCGCATGAATAAACAACATTAGGAACATATCCTTCCCTTTCTTCGGTATTTGGAGTTAATAAAGGAGATTTCAACCTGCCGATTTCTTTTTCCGGGTTTTGAAGATCAAATAAAGATACCCCCAAGACATATTCCCGCATAGGTCCGACTCCATGTGTAATAACCAGCCATCCTTCGCTGGTTTCAATAGGAGATCCACAATTCCCAATCTGAACAAATTCCCATGGAAATTTAGGTATTTGTAATAATTTTGCTTCTCTCCAAATAGAAATATGATCCGAAAAAGCAATGTAATTGTTAAAACCATCTAAGCGACACAGCATAGCATATTTTCCATTAATTTTTCTCGGGAATAATGCCATTCCCTTATTTTGGGCTATTTCTCCATGAATGGGAATTACCTTAAAATGGTAAAAATCCTCGGTAGCAATCATTTTTGGTAATATTCGGGTTCCATCATAAGCAGTATATGTGGCATAATAAGTCACTTTATTGTTTTCATCCGTAAATTTCACGAAGCGAGCATCTTCAATGCCATTTTTTTCATTTACTAATACCGGAAAAATAACCCTTTCCGAAATATTAGTGTCAAGTGAAAAGTTAAGTTCATAATGCGAAGAAGCAAGCCATTTTATCTGATTAAAGATTAACTCTTTATCTGATGCAAGGTGGAGAGTCTTTCTTGCTTCCTTAATACAATCACGCAGTTCGCCATATGTAAACGTATCATTAAGTTTGTCCAAAACGAAATCTGAAGGAATAATAGTATGAAATTTTTGCATCTCATCTAACTTACGGTGTCGTGCTAAAATAGGTTGACCATTTTTTCATAAAAGAAAGTAGGTCAATATGAAAAGGAAAAAAGAAGGTACCCCGAGAAAAATCTATTCTTATGCATTCAAACAACAAGTTGTTTTGGAATTTGACAATGGACAAATTTCCAGACGAGGGCTGGCAATAAAATATTGCATAAGTAGCACAACACTTGATAGATGGATTGAAAAGTATAGTATCTTAGCCAAAAACAAAAGAATGGCTGAAAAACACTCAAACGACCCTAGACACAAGATTAA
>JAQIBH010000021.1 GCA_027859205.1 Bacteroidales bacterium
TTTCTCCCGAATCCCAATTGATTGTACTAAAGTTACCTGTTGGGATTGTGCCATCACCAATTTCCAGATTAACAAGACCATATGCATTTGTTGAAACTGTGTGTTCTTCTGAATATAAACCTGTAGTACTTGAAATTTCATCTAATATGCTAACTTTTATACTAACATCCCGATTACTTAACAGTTCGTTTGAAGCATTTCGAATTACTGCCTGATAGTTAAACTTTTCAGGAACCTGGGCTAATATCCCGTTTGAACATAGCACCACAATTAAACTTAGGTAAATAATTCTTTTCATGAGAATACGGATTAGTTATTTATAATTAATCTTTTTGCAATATGAATATGTAACAATCTATTTTAATAAAAGTTCTTCCAGTTTTTTAAGTCTTTGTTGTAAATCTTTATTTTCTGTTTCCAATTTTTCAATTTGAATCTGCTGTTCTTTTATTGCCTCAACAATAATTGGCGTAAATTTAGTATATTCCAATCCTTTATAACCATCAGGACCTTCCTTGACTAGATCTGGTACAATTTTTTCTACTTCTTGAGCAATGAATCCCAACTGTCTATTGTCAGAAAATCTTTGTTGTGGATATTCATCAACTTTCCAATCAAAAGAAACTCCCCTAATTTGCATGATTGTATTTAGAGCATTTTCATAAGTCGTTATATTTTTTTTGAATCGTACATCAGATGCGTTCCAAATACCTCCTGACGCCAAAGCATTACCATATATCAAAAGAGTATAAATGCTCGTTTGTCCATCAGGTACATCTACAATCAAACCATAACCATTATAAGCTTGATAATTTATTCCAACGTTTCCATTGATTCGTAAATGATTTTGATCGAATTCGCCATAAAATAAAACATTAGTAGAATCAATATTTTCGTTATCAATAATTAGTCTGTTATGAATTCCATTTGCGTAATTACCAGCTTCATACCCAATAAAAACATTTCCTGAACCTTCATGAATATTACGACCAGTATTATAGCCTAAGAAAGTGTTTCGTGAACCTTCATAGTTAAGATATCCGGCATTAAATCCCAACATAACATTATAACTTCCTGTGTTTGTAAAACTCCCCACTGCCTGTCCTATATAAGTATTTCGAACACCTGTATTCTCATTGGGAAAACTGTAACCAGCACCCTTACCTACAAAAGTGTTATTTCCACCTGTTGCAATACATCCTGCTGAAGTTCCAATAAATGTATTATTACCACCACCTGCATTCTCACCAGCCATTGATCCCATAACCGTATTACCTGAACCACTCAAATCATAACCACTTCTATATCCAACATATGTATTCTGGAATGTAAATTGATTGACATAACCGCTTTCTGTTCCTATAAAAACATTATTCCCTCCTGTAACATTTAAATAACCGGCTTTATAACCAAGAAATAAATTATTTGATCCGAAAGAATTTGTAAATCCTGCTTGATATCCTATCATACTATTATATATACCACTAGTATTATTTGCACCCGCTTCATGTCCAATAAAATAATTAAGTGGTGATAATTGAAAATAACTTGTTGATTTTCCACCACTATTATCTCTTACGCCGAAACCACTTATAGTATCTTGAGTAAAAATTCTAGTACTGTCTTTTGTAACCCGCAAATAATCAGTAGAGATTCCCTTTACTGAGGTTCGTCCGCTTACCGCGAAACCACCTACTTTACCTTTTACAGTTGTAGAATCGTTAACATAAATTCTTGTACTGTCACCCGTAACATAAAGATAATCATTTACTATACCTTTTACAGAGGTTCTTCCACTTACCGCAAATCCACCCACCTTGCCTTTTGCAAGAGTATCTTCGTTTACGTAAACTCGTGTACTGTCGGGTGTAACTCTTAAATATTCTTCTTCAATACCTTTTACTGAAGTTCGACCGCTTACAGCAAAACCACCTACTTTACCCTTTGAAGCTTCGTTTACATACACAGCTGCTCCATCTGGGAATACTGCAAATACAACATTACCGTCGTTATCTTTAACAACAAATAATGTATCAGTAACAGGAGTATATATGTTTTCATCTCCCAAATTATTAGCTGAATTAGCAAATAAAGCATATGGAACCGATAAAAGTTGTACAACTCCCATTTCGGTATAATTAGTACCGCCATTTTCATCAACTTCGATTTTTAAAAATTTATCTCCTGAGTCCCAGTCAACAGAACTAAGATCACCGGAAACATTGCCAATTTCTAAATTAACTACACCATAAGCATTTGTAGTTTCTGAGTGTTCTTCAGAAAATAAAGCATTTGTACTTGAGATTGCATCTAATATGCTAACTTTTATACCAACATCCTGATTGGCAACCAGTTCATTTGAAGAATTTCGAATTACTGCTTGATAATTCAATTTTTCTGGTGCCTGCGACCAGCTAATATTCACTATCAGCACAACATACAATATTATACAAATCAGCTTTTTCATAATAGTATTATTTAGATTATTGTAAGAATCAAGTTTGTTCAAGATAACAAAAAATTTAATATCAATCAAGTACTTGATTTGAAATTATTTATAATTTATCTTAATAATAAGAAAAGCCTTTAACACTCTGCCTTAACACATTCCCATAATCCGTTACATAAATACAATTAATAACAAGATTCTAAAAATAATTCGTCTATTGAAAAAATATTCATAACTTGCTATAAACAAACACTATTGTTAGCTAACTCTAATTAACTAAAATATTTTAAATTATGAAAAAACCATTGATTTTAAAAATGTTTAATTCTATTCCTATTTTCAAAGGATTGAGATTTCTCTTATTACTATTCTTTACTATCTTATTTTTAAATGTTAATGCTCAAAATATAATAAGCAGATTACCGGCTGACTATCTCCCGGATGGAATTGTTCCAACAAGTCCTGCTCCATGTGCTGATTATACAGTTTTAACCGATCTTGATTGTATTATTACATTAAATCCTGCATTTGATGGATATAATTTTCAGATACCATTGGTAAATGAGCCTGATAGACCTATCCTAACATTTATATACATGCCAAGTCATGGCTGTAATTCAGGAAGCATTGCATGTTCTGGAGATGGAACTATAACAATGCCAACCGTTTGTCAACCCGATAATGGAGAAAATTTCATTGATTTTAATATCCAAGTAATACATACTAACGGAACTGACGATCATCAGAGATATAGAATTCCAATTTTACGTAATCCTGTAAAAATTGCACTGGTTCTTGACAGATCTGGAAGTATGGACTGGCAAGTCCCGGGAGGAGGAGCAATTCGATGGCCTGTTTTAAAAAACTCAGTATGGGAATTTACTAAAATGCTAGAATTAAAACAACAAGGAGTTGAAGACTCAATTGGATTAACTTATTTTGCGACTGCCGTAATTCAACCAGGTATACCTATTGAAGATGGATTTGAAATGATTCCACCTAATACTGCTGTTGAACTTGTTTCCGATACAATTAACTATTTAATGGGGCTTCAAACGCCCGAAGGTTGGACAGCAATGGGTTCGGGTTTGAAAGATGCAAAAAGTAAGCTTCAGGGAAATACACCTATTGGAGCAACAAAGATTGTTCTGCTTTTTACTGACGGAGAACAAAACCAAACGCCCATGGTACAAAATGATGGAAGAACATTATCAGATCTTAGTTTATTAAATGATGTACCCCCTAACCCTGAGGATAGTATTAGATATTATACGATCGGCATGGGTGGATTTGGATTGGTACCTCCAATTCTTTCTCAAATTGCCTCTGCTAATTCTGGTAAGTTTTTATATACAACCACAGGCAGTACAGCATCTTTGCAAGCATTTTTTGATGATCACTTTACGGATATGTTAAAAAGTAGCAGTCCTCAGATTGTAGAACGCCAAGTAGGGAAACTCGTTAATGGTAAAGGAACTCACACTTTTACTTTAAATAGAGTTATATCTGATGCTATATTTAAAGTTTCGCATAATGACGGAGATAATTTGGTTTTTACAATAGAAAAAGGCGGAGATGATTTTACACCTCCAGAAATGATTGAAAGTTCTTTTGTTAAAATGGCAAAAATTAAATTTCCCATTATTAATGATGATGTTACTTATGCTTCTGGAGAATGGACTGTTAATGTCACCGGAGATAGCAATGAAGAATACTATGTTACTTGCATAGCTGATGATCATTTTTTAGATTATTCGTGTAAGACGGATAAAAATATGTACATAACTGGTGAATATATTGATTTTATTGCTGATTTATCATATGCAGGTGAAGCTTTAATCGGGGTTAATGATTCTGTTAAAGTTATCATTTTAAAACCAGGCGATGATCTGGGACATTTACTCGCAACGTACACGGTGCCAGATGATGCCATTGATTATGCTGACGATGACTTATCCCCAGAGGAGCAAAAATTCCTTAGTTTAATGAACGATCCTAGTTTTTATGAAAAACTTTTACCAAATGAGCAAGTAATTAAACTCCAGCATCAAGGAAATGGAATTTATAAAGGGCAATTTAACTCAACGGATCTTTCCGGTATTTACCAGGCAATAATTAAATTTAGCGGTGATATAACTCCAAATGACATAGTGATGCGTGAAAAACGTTTGTCTATTGTTGTGGAAAATGGAGGATTTGTAAGCATTAATCCTGAGCAAATTAATGATAATACTCCCCCATCCGTGCCTGCTAATTTAATTTCGTCTGCAGTATCAGATGCAAAAGTTGAATTAAATTGGAATGTTTCAACAGATAATACTTTTGTAAAATACTATAAGATTTATCAAGATGGAAGTTTAATTGATAGCACCAGTAATTTATTTTATCTTGTTAAAAATTTAAATTTTAGTACAGATTACACATTCTATGTTATTGCAAAAGACATTGCTAACAACCATTCTGATCCAAGCAGTGAACTTGCAATTACAACACTTGATGAGCCGGATACAGAAGCTCCTGATTCCCCTTCAAATTTAGTTGCTAACGATATTACTCAAACAAATCTTAATTTAAGCTGGAACGCTTCAGATGATAATTTTGGAGTCGTTGGATATACTTTATACATAAGTGGTGATTCTGTTTCCAGTACTGAAAATACTTCATTTCTTATTACTGATTTAAGTCCTGGCACCAATTATTCCTTTTCTGTCACTGCCAGGGATGAAGCAGCAAATGAATCTCAGCCAAGCAGTGCGCTAAATATTTTAACTTTAGATATCCCACAACCCATTACAGCTCCAACTAAATTAAATGCATTTGATATTAAACGAACAAAGTTAAAATTAAATTGGAATACTTCAAGCGGTGGAGTTGGATATGTAGAATATGAAATATTTAAAGATGGTGTATTAATTGGTACAACATCTAACATAGCATATTCAGTAACTAGTTTGAATGAATCAACTTCATATTCTTTTCACGTTATAGCAAGAGATTCAGAAAATAACATTTCCGAAGCAAGTAACACTGCTGAAGCAATTACTTTAGATAAGTTAGTTGATATTGAGAATGCTTATAGAATATTAAAAATAAGGCCAAAAAATAAATTCGGTTATTATTTAGGACCTGGTTTCAAGCAAAAAATTAGTTTAAAATTTAAAATTAAAGGTCCGAAGCCTGTAACTCACACAACTAGTATGCTTGATGAATCGCAGGAACAAAGGTCGGTAGCGGAACCTTATTTAAAAAATATTAAAGATAATTTAGATGGTAGCTATTATTTAATTGTTGCTAATGTTTTACCCAAAACTAATCCTGGTATCATAATAAACATTGGAGAAGAAGTTTATTTTGATGGGCCAATAAATGGAAAATTACCGATTTGGCTTTATATTTTAGTAATCTTAATTCTGCTTATTTTAATAATTCTTAGGTTTATAAAATCGAAGCGTAAATTCCTTATGTATTTATTATGGATACTATTAATTTTGCTGTTAATAATTTTCTATTTGCACAAAACTGGATTTTTAAATTTCTTATAAATTGATGAAAGAAAGAAGGGGCTGAATTAGCCCCTTCTTTCTTTTTATCTTTAATTTTTATTTACTTTCAAGTTTTTCCAAACGTTCCAGAATTAATTTCAGTTGCAATTCTAACTCATCATTTTTCTTTTTCTGTTCCTCAATAATTGCCTGCTGTTCTTGAATACTTTTTATTAATACCGGTATTAAATCAGTGTATCTTATTCCTAGCGTTTTTTCTGGATCATTTCTTGCATCTACTACTTCACCAATAATGGTTTGAACTTCCTGAGCAACCAAACCTAATCTTAACGTACTTTCAGGTTTATCCTTCCAGGTAAAAGAAACTGGTCTCAACTTCAACACATCATATAATCCATATTTAATATCTACGATATTTTCTTTTAATCTTTTATCAGAAGTTAGAAGAGAACCATTTGCAGTGACATCTCCGGCTACCGTCATATTCCCATTTTTAAGTAATGTAAGTGCATTACTTCTTGATCCATCGTCACCTCCATTTCCGGCAACTAATAAATAATCTGTGGCAATCCATTCAGATGCACTTTGACCGCCTATTGTATTCCATTTTCCAATAACCAATGATAAAAATGATTCAGCTGCTGTCTGATACCCAATAGCAAAAGAATTATTACCACTCGCTGTAGTATAACGCCCCATTGACATAGCGTAACTATTACTTGCAACACTACCATATCCCATTGCGGTTGTATAAAGCCCAGTTGAACTAGATTGATATCCCATTGCGGTTGAATATGTCCCACTTGCCTTGGTTTCTGCACCAGATGAGAATGAAGCTAATCCTTTAGATGCTGTATTCCAGCCAACCGCTGTAGCATATGATCCACTGGCTGTATCTTTAACACCAACTGCAACTCCTCCAACACCAGAAGCAATACTACCCCATCCCAT
>JAQIBH010000027.1 GCA_027859205.1 Bacteroidales bacterium
TGAGCCTGTCGAAGTATGTGGAGAAAAAGAGAACGTGAAAAGAAGAGAAAATGTACAAGTGCGTGAGTCATGCTGAACAAAGTGAAGTATCTGGGTAAAGAGAGAAAAGGAGAAAATGAGAAAAGCGTGTGTCATGCTGAGCCTTTCGACAAGCTCAAGACAGGCCTGTCGAAGTATGAATAACGAAAAACGATCCCACATTAATTACTCAATTAACCCTTCGACAGGCTCAGGGTGACATAGAAATAAAAAAACAAAAAACTTGAAAAATGGATTTCAAAAATAAAACATTATTAATTACAGGCGGAACTGGATCTTTTGGCAAAGCTGTTTTAAAAAGATTTATTAATTCAGATATAAAAGAGATCCGTATTTTCAGTCGTGATGAAAAAAAGCAAGATGACTTACGTAAACAAATCAATAATGCTAAAGTGAAATTTTATATTGGTGATGTACGTGATAAAAGCAGTATCTCAAATGCTATTGTTGGGGTTGATTATGTTTTTCATGCAGCAGCACTAAAACAAGTTCCATCGTGTGAATTTTTTCCATTAGAGGCTGTAAAAACAAATATACTGGGAACAGAAAATGTGCTAGAATCGGCTATACACCACAAAATAAAAAAAGTAATTTGCCTTAGTACTGACAAAGCTGTTTATCCAATTAATGCAATGGGAATGACTAAGGCTGTTATGGAAAAAGTAATGGTAGCACGATCCAGAAATTTAACAGAAAACGATACTGTCCTTTGCGGCACTCGATACGGAAATGTAATGGCTTCACGTGGTTCTGTTATACCATTGTTTGTTGAACAAATAAAAACCGGAAATCCGTTAACTATTACCAATCCGGATATGACACGTTTTATGATGACACTGGATGATGCAGTGGATTTGGTTATATATGCATTCCAAAACGGGAAACAGGGTGATCTTTTTATTCAGAAATCACCGGCTTCTACCATTCAAACATTAGCCGAAGCCTTAATAAAACTATATAAAGCAAATAATAAAATTAAAGTTATTGGTACACGCCACGGTGAAAAATTATTCGAATCGCTTGTAAGTAAAGAAGAAATGGTGCACGCAGAAGACATGGGCGGTTATTTCCGCTTACCTGCCGATACCCGCGACCTGAATTATGAGCAATACTTCTCCAAAGGAAAAGATGCTATCGATAAAGTTGAAGAATATCATTCACATAATACAAAACGACTGGATGTTGATGATACAATTTATTTGCTAATGAAGTTGGATGAAATTCGAGAAGATATAAAATAGAAAAATAATGTCATCCTGAGCCTTTCGACAAGCTCAAGACAGGCCTGTCGAAGGGTGCAATGAGAAATATAATATAAGGTGGTCATACTTCGATAAACTCAGCATGACTTCTGACTCCAATAAAATTTAAACATGCCAACAAACAAATCACCAATCACCATTGGAATTACAGGACAAGCAGGATTCGTAGGTACTCACCTATTCAATTATATTGGATTACAAGAAAACATTGAACGTATTCCTTTCGAAGATGAATATTTTAATCATCCCGAGAAATTAAAAACCTGGGTTAAACAATGTGACGTGATAGTTCATTTAGCTGCCATGAACCGTCATGGTGATCCGCAAGTTATTTACGATACTAATCTTAATTTAGTAAAAAAACTAATTGAAGCTCTTAAGGCTACAAGCTCCAAACCACATGTGCTTTTTTCATCATCAACTCAAGAAGAAAGAGATAATTTATACGGGAAATCAAAAAAAGATGGGCGCTTGCTATTTGAACATTGGGCTTTAAAAAACAATGCGCAATTTACAGGTTTAATTATTCCAAATGTGTTTGGCCCTTTTGGCCATCCATATTATAATTCTGTGGTTGCAACTTTTTGTCATCAACTTACACATAATGAACAACCGGAAATTCAAGTCGATGGTGAACTAAAGCTTATTTATGTAGGAGAATTAGTATCGGGAATATATGATCACATTATTGCAATGTCACAGGAAGATGATTATGCAAGTATAGTTGACGAGGTTCCTCTAAAACATACATCAACGCATAAAGTTTCAGAGATTTTAGCTCTGTTGGAATCTTACAAAGAAAACTATTTTGAAAAAGGAATCTTTCCTGATTTAACAAATACATTTGAACGTAATCTGTTTAATACTTTTGTTTGTTATATCGATATCAAGAATCATTTCCCTGTAAAATTAACAAAGCATACCGACGATCGCGGTAGCTTTGTAGAAACAGTGAAACTTAATTCCGGAGGACAAATATCATTCTCGACAACAAAAGGGGGAATTACACGAGGCAATCATTTCCATATTCGAAAAGCAGAACGTTTTGCAGTAATAAAAGGAAAAGCACGAATTCAGTTACGAAAAATCGGAACCGAAGAGGTACTAAATTTTGATTTGGACGGCAACGAACCTGCTTATGTTGATATGCCTATTTGGTACACACATAATATTACCAATATTGGTGACGAAGAAGTATATACTATTTTCTGGATCTCTGAGTTTTTTAACCAAGATGATCCGGATACTTATTATGAAAATGTGTGAGTCAAGAAACAAGATGAAAGTAAAAAGATAAAAGAATCACAAGTCTTATGAATGATTTAGAAAGAAGATTGTTTGATTTTGCAATAAATGGAATAAAATATCTTCGAACTTTACCAAATACACCTGAATATAAAATTATAAGATATCAATTAACTAAAAGCTCTACTTCCAGTGGGGCTAATTATGAAGAAGCACAAGCAGGATCATCAAGAGCTGATTTCTCTAATAAAGTTAGAATCTCATTAAGAGAAATGAGAGAATCAAATTATTGGTTAAGAATTATTAAAAGTATCGATGAAAATAACGATGAGGTTCTTAACAATTTAATTACCGAGTCATCTGAATTAAAAAATATTCTAGGAACCATTGTAAACAAAACAAGGACAAAAAAATGATAAAGAATAAGAAATATTTCCTTTCTGCCTTGTTTCTTTTTACTTTTTACTTTTATCTTATTTAAGTATGAAAAAATCATCCCTTAAAGTAGCAACCATCGTAGGCACTCGTCCGGAAATTATCCGATTAAGCGCCACAATTAAACTGCTCGATCAACATTTAAATCAGATATTGATTCATACCGGTCAGAATTACGATTATGAGCTAAACGAAATTTTCTTTCAGGATTTAGGTCTCCGTAAGCCCGATCATTTTATGAACGTGGACACCTCGTCGCTTGGTGCAACCGTTGGTGATATTTTACGTAAATCGGAAGAGATTCTCCAACAAGAAAAACCCGATGCTCTTTTAGTTTTAGGCGATACCAACTCATGCCTTTCGGCGTATATGGCCAAACGAATGCATATTCCAATTTTCCATATGGAAGCTGGTAACCGTAGTTTCGATTTTAATGTACCAGAAGAAGTTAACCGACGAATTATCGATCACATTGCCGATTTCAATTTAGTTTATACTGAACATGCGCGCCGTCATTTATTAAGCGAAGGACTCCAACACCGAAGAATCTACTTAACGGGTTCGCCCATGTGTGAAGTGCTAAACCAGAACAAAGAAAAAATAGAATCTTCAAATATTTTGAAAAGCTTAAAGCTAAAAGCTAAGGGCTATTTCATGGTTTCTGTGCATCGCGAAGAAAATGTAGATAACCCAGAAAACCTTAAAAAAATACTCACAGTACTAAACCAATTAGCCGAAGAATATCAAATACCCGTAATCGTCTCAACACACCCACGAACACAAAAACGTATTGATGCGCTCAAAGCTCAAAGCTTGTCTGCCGAACAGGCAGGCTCAAAGCTCGAAGCTCACAAGCTAATTCAGTTTATGAAACCGTTTAGTTTCTCCGACTACATCCATCTACAACAAAACGCCAAATGCACCCTCTCCGACAGCGGAACCATAAGCGAAGAAAGCGCCATTCTTTCTTTCCCGGCTATTAGTTTACGCCAAAGCATGGAACGCCCCGAGGCACAAGATGCAGGAACAATTATACTTACAGGCTTCGAACCCGAAATCGTTTTAAGCTCTGTACGCACTGTAATCGAAGAACACCAATCTAAACATATGGGTCATTCTGAGCAAAGCGAAGAATCTATATCTCAGGATAATAATTCTGTTCCGAGTGATTACCAAATCACGAACACATCCTGGCGAGTACTAAAACTCATTCTGGGAAATGCCGGTTTAAGCAACAAATGGTGGGGAATAAATTAGTGAACTGTGATTAGTGAGTAGTGATCAGTAAAAAGGGCATGTCATCCTGTCCCGCGGGAATCGATGGTTAATAACGAAAAAATGATGTCATCCTGAGCCTGTCGAAGAATAGACAAGATAAAAGTAAAAAGATAAAAAAGTCAGATGTTAGATTTACTAGGAAGAGAAAAAGAATTATTTACTGAAGATATTGAAAACCACAAAGAACAATTAGACAAAATTGTTTCTAATTCGCGGTTTTTAGTTCTTGGTGGAGCGGGTTCTATAGGACAAGCTGTGACAAAAGAGATTTTTAAACGAAATCCGAAAAAACTTCATGTGGTAGACATAAGCGAAAACAATCTGGTTGAACTAGTAAGAGATATCAGAAGTTCTTATGGATATATTGATGGTGATTTTAAAACATTTGCTCTTGATGTGGGTTCTGTTGAGTACGATGCTTTTATTGAAGCAGACGGAAAATATGATTATGTGTTAAATTTATCAGCACTTAAACATGTACGTAGCGAGGAAGATCCTTATACCTTAATGCGAATGATCAATGTAAATATTTTCAATACGGATAAAACCATTCAGCAATCCATAAAAAAAGGAGTAAAAAAATACTTTTGTGTTTCGACTGATAAAGCAGCTAATCCTGTTAATATGATGGGCGCATCCAAAAGAATCATGGAGATGTTTGTGAACAGAAGAAGCCAGGACATTAATGTTTCCATGGCTCGGTTTGCAAATGTAGCCTTTTCGGATGGTTCTTTGCTATATAGTTTTAACCAACGAATACAAAAGCAACAACCTATTGTAGCACCTATTGATATTAAACGTTATTTTGTAATTCCTAAAGAATCGGGAGAGTTATGTTTAATGTCGTGTATATTTGGTGAAAATAGAGACATTTTCTTCCCAAAACTAAATGAGAATCTGCATTTAATTACTTTTTCTGAAATTGCCAAGAAATTTCTAGCACAAAAAGGACTTAAACCTGCTATTTGTGATACAGAAGAAGAAGCTCGTGAAATGGCAAAAAAGCTACCTCTTGATAATAAATGGCCATGCTTTTTTACCAAAAGTGACACAACAGGAGAAAAAGATTTTGAAGAATTCTTTACCAATCAAGAAACACTTGACATGGAACGCTTTGAAAATTTAGGGGTCATCAAAAATAACCTAAATTATAATGAAGAAACATTGCAACACTTCGAAGCACAAATTAAAGAACTAAAACAAAAAAAATCCTGGAATAAAGATGATTTAATAAAACTCTTCCATCACATGATTCCTGATTTTGAACATAAAGAAACAGGCAGGTACTTAGATAGCAAAATGTAATCTGAGGTTGAGGTTGAAATTAAGATAAAGAAGAATGTATCACAGTTTTAAAGATATGTCTGTATGGCAAAAAGCATTAAGTTTATCGGTTGAAGTATTTAACCTAACAAAATTTTTACCTATTGCTGAAAATTATGGATTAACTTCGCAAGCCAGAAGATCATCTAATAGTGTAACAGGAAATATTGCTGAAGCGTTTGGAAGAAAAACAAATAAAGATAAAAGTAATTTCTACATAATAGCTAAGGGTTCTGCTTTTGAAACGCAAAGTCATTTAATTTATGGTCAAAAAGTTGGATACTTTGACTTAGAAAAAATAGAACATATTAATAATGAATATAATACTCTAATACATGAACTAAATAAAATTCTAAAAACACTAAATTCTTAATCTCAACCATAGTCTTAACCTTAGTCTTAACCTAAGTCTTAGTCTTAACAATGCAACAGGAATTTCAACATATAGTAAAATTTATCAGAGAATTATACAAGCAAACCGAAGGTTTTATCCCTTTGCATGCACCTGTTTTTAATGGTAACGAAAAAAAATATTTAAACGATTGCATTGACTCAACCTTTGTATCAAGTGTTGGAAAGTACGTTGACTTGTTTGAAGAAAGAATGGCCGAGTATACCGGTGCTAAAAAAACAATTGCTTGTGTTAACGGAACCAATGCTTTGCATATTGCTTTAAAATTGGTAGGCGTTGAACCAAAAACAGAAGTAATTACACAAGCTTTAACTTTTATAGCCACAGTTAATGCCATAAAATACTGTGATGCCGACCCGGTGTTTATTGATGTTGACAAAGATACATTAGGCTTGTCACCTGAAAGTTTAAAAAACTGGCTTGCCGAGAATGTTGATGTTACTAAATCTCAACCTCAGCTTCAACCTCAATCTCAGCCTCAATCTCAATCTCAACCTCAATCTCAACCTCACAATAAAAAAACCGGCCGCCGCATCTCCGCCTGCGTTCCCATGCACACCTTCGGCCACCCTTGCCGGATAGACGAAATTATGGAAATTTGTAATCAATATCACATTCCTGTTATAGAAGATGCAGCAGAAAGTTTAGGAAGTTTTTATAAAAACCAACACACAGGAACTTTTGGTGAAATTGGAGTCTTAAGCTTTAATGGAAATAAAATCTTAACTACTGGAGGCGGAGGAATGCTCCTTTTTAAAGATGAAAAACTAGCGCAAAAAGCAAAGCACTTAACTACACAAGCAAAAGTTCCTCATCTCTGGAAATTTGTTCATGATGAAATCGGATACAATTATCGAATGCCAAACATTAATGCGGCCTTAGGTTTAGCTCAATTGGAACAATTACCACAGTTTTTGGAATCAAAAAGAAACATCGCTAAAAAATATGATGATTTCTTCTCTTCCTCAGCCTTAGCCTCAACCTTATCCTTAATCTTTATAACTGAACCCAATAATGCAAAATCCAATTATTGGTTAAATACTGTTATACTAAAGGACAAAACCGAAAGGGATGCTTTTTTAAAATACACCAACGAACAAGGAGTTATGACGCGACCAGCATGGACACTAATCAATAAATTAGAAATGTTTAAAAGTTGCCAATGCGAAAACTTATCTAATTCGGAATGGCTGGAAGAAAGAATTGTAAATTTACCAAGTAGTGTGCGAATTTAATTATGAAACAAAGTATTAACATATTATTTCTTGGTGGTGCAAAAAGGCTTTCATTAGCTGAAAGATTTATTGAAGCTGGGAAAAGATTAGGAAAAAATATTAACATTTTTTCATATGAACTAGACCAGAATGTGCCAATTAGCCATATTGCTACAGTAATTATTGGATTAAAATGGAAAGATCCCAAACTTGAAGATCATTTAAAAAGAACAATAACGAAACACAATATAAATGTGATATTACCCTTTGTTGATCAATCTATTAGCATCTTGTCTAAGTTGAAAGTTAAAATTGGTTCAAAAGTAATGGTTCCTGTATCTGATACGGTGATAGTTGATATTCTTTTTGATAAGAACAACTCAAATACCTGGTTTTTAGAGCAGGGGTTTCCTATTCCAGAATCTAATGAAAATTCATTTCCCTTAATCGCAAAACCAAGAAAAGGATCTGCTTCCAAGGGAATTAAAGTAATAGAAAACAAATTAGAATTTCAGGAATTTTTAAAAATTAATAATCGAACAGAATTCTTATTTCAAAAATTTATAGACGCAATTGAATATACTGTTGATTGCTATGTAAATAAAGAAAGAGAAATATTGGGAATCGTTCCAAGAATCAGAATTGAGGTTGCACAAGGAGAAGTAACAAAAGGAATTACAAAAAGGAATGCCGAAATTATAGAATTATCTAACAAAATTCTACAGGCAGGTAAATTTTGGGGTCCCATTACAATACAGTTCTTAATGGATAAAAAAACGAATCAACTTTTTTTAATGGAAATAAATCCCAGATTTGGTGGAGGAGTAATTAAC
>JAQIBH010000004.1 GCA_027859205.1 Bacteroidales bacterium
ACTGGTTCAACAGGTATGGTTGGTGAAGGCGTTCTACATGAATGCCTTAATCATCCAGATGTTGAGTCCGTCTTGGTAATTAACAGACGAACCTGTAATGTACAACATCCTAAATTAAAAGAGATTATTCATCAAGATTTTTCAGATTTTAGCAGTATTGAAAATGAGTTATCAGAATATAATGCTGCATTTTTATGCATGGGTGTTTCGTCGGTAGGTATGAAAGAAGAAAAATATACTTACATGACATATGATTTAACAATGGCTTTGGCAAAATTATTAGCAAAGTTGAATCCAGAATTAACTTTAACTTATATTTCGGGAGCTGCAACGGATTCAAGCGAAAAAGGGAGATCAATGTGGGCAAGAGTAAAAGGAAAAACTGAAAATGATTTACTTAACTTAAAAGTAAAGCAAGCCTACATGTTCCGACCTGCAATAATTACTCCAACAAAAGGATTAAGAAATACTTATATTGCTTATAAAATTATGAAACCGCTACTTCCGGTTTTCAGATTTTTGTTTCCTAACTATGTTTCATCATTGCGTGAACTAGGTGTAGCAATGATTAATGCCACATTAACAGGTTATGATAAAAAAGTTTTGGAAGTTAAGGATATTGTTTTAGTTGCAAAAGGATAGTTTAGGAGAAATTCTGTAATTTTGAATGTCATTCTGAGTGAAACGAAGAATCTAATATGCAAAACTATTTTACTTACATTTTAAGCAATAAGAATAAAACTGTATTATATACTGGAGTAACTAATAACCTTAAACGACGATTATTTGAACATGAAGAGGATTCAAAAGGACAGAAGAGAACCTTTGCCGGGAAGTACAATTGTTTCTATTTGGTTTATTATGAGAGATTTCAATTTATTGAACATGCTATTAAAAGAGAGAAAGAAATAAAAGGCTGGGTGAGAGGAAAAAAGGACAAGCTTATTTCAGAATTTAATACTGAATGGCGATTTTTAAATGATGTAACGGATTAGATTCTTCACTGCGCCTGCCTGCCGGCTGGCAGGTTCAGAATGACAAAATCTGCGATTTTGGTTGATGTATTTTTTATTTGTCATTCTGAGTTTACGAAGAATCTCTTCTAAAATTCATTTATTGTCCTCTTCAAAAACATTCCTTGCTTATTTGAAACCAACTTTCCATTTTCAACAATAATTTCTCCATTAAAAATAACAACTTCAGGTGCACCGATAGTTTTAAAACCTTCGTAAATTTCTAAATCGCAGTTTTGATGATGATTTTCATTGGAAATAATATTTTCTGTTTCAGGATTCCAAATAATCAAATCAGCATCGGAACCAATTGCTATTTCACCTTTTTGCGGATACAAACCAAATATTTTTGCTGCTTGTGTTGATGTAATATCAACAAATTGATTTACAGTGATTTTGTTTTTTAAAACGCCATAAGTGTAAAGTAAAGACATTCGGTGCTCTACGCCACCAGCACCATTAGGAATTTTTCTGAAATCTGTAAAACCTTGTTCTTTTTGCTTTAAATTAAAAGGGCAATGATCGGTTCCTATAGTTTTAATTATTCCTATATTTATGGCATCCCAAAGTATATCCTGATTTTCTTTTGTACGCAACGGCGGACTCATAACATATTTAGAAGTATCCTTAAAATCACCAATATACTTGGAGTCAGTTAATAATAAATATTGTGGACAAGTTTCTGAAAATACCTGTTGCCCGGAATTTTGAGCTTCTTCAATATACTTAATTGAATCTCCAGATGAAGTATGAACAATATATATTGGGCAATTGGCTTTTTTAGCCAATGTTATAGCAATTTTCACAGCATCTGCTTCAGTGTAATCAGGTCGAGATAAAGGATGAAATTCTGGACTTAAATTGCCATCCTTTGCAAGTTTGTTACGTACATTATCAATTTCATCTCCTAACTCACAATGTAAGGTTACAATTCCACCTGCCGGCCCAATAACTTTCATTACTTTAAATAAATCATCATTGTTTAAGCCAATGCTATCTTTATAAGCCATATAAACCTTAAAAGAAGTTATTCCAGCTTTAATGCACTCTTTAATTTCTTGCTCTGTAGTTTCTGTCCATTCCACAGGACTTACATGAAAAGAGTAATCGCAAAGTGAGTTTTTAGCTTCTGCTTTTCTTTGGTCTAAAGCTACTATTAATGATTGCCCTTTTTGTGGTGTTACAAAATCGAGTAGGGCAGTAGTACCACCTAAAAGAGCAGCTTTGCTTCCTGATTTAAAATCATCTGCAGAATAACCTGCTGGTGTTGGTAGATGCATATGAACATGAGGATCAATTCCTCCGGGAAATATAAACTTTCCTTTTGCATCAATAATTCTGTCAACTTTTTCTAAAACATTTATAGTATTAGCTATTTGAGCTATTCTGCCATTCGAAATGTAGATATTAGAATTAAAGGATTCTTTAGAAGTGGCAATTGTTACGTTTTGAATAAGAATGTTCATATGTAAATGTAATAAATCTTTAGGAAAAGAGTATGTCATTCTGAGTGTCCCGATAGTTAACTGGAAGAATTTACAGGGTAAACAGAGATGCTTCGCTTGCGCTCAGCATGACAATATTAAATTATTTTGTTTTATCTAAAATCTTTACGAACATTCCATTATTATTCTCAGTAAATCCTATCCTTTTCAGATATTTTGTGTATTTCTCACTATTCCCGGAAGTAATGATTTTATCAAATCCATCATCAATAAATTTTCTTCTTAAACGAAGATAAATAAATCTGCTGTTTTTAAAATCCCGATATTCAGGTACAACATAATCCAGTCCAACTTTTAAAACATTGTTATCTTCTCGGTGAGCTAAAAACAATCCGGCAACGGCAGTATTTCTTAGGATAAAAAAACTGATTGTATTCATTTCAGGTTTGTACGTAAAATCAGGAAAAAACTTTTGTATCTCCTTGTTATGAAATTCAAGAAAACGAAGTAAATATTTATTGTCAGGACGAATTTCCAGTGTCTCAAAAACTTCTTTTTTGGAGTAAATTGAAATTAAATAATAAATATCAACGCAAACAATAAATCCATTCAGAAAACCAACAGGCAAGGCCCCAATCAAAAAGCCATATGTAGAAAATGTAATTGCACCAGCTAGATTAATCCACCTAAATTTTACGATGGAGTTCATGGTCATGGACAGGGCAATAATTACCGAAGCAACATATCCAATCCATTGTAGTATATTTATTTCCATAATTACGTATTTATTTTATACAAAGGTATAAAATATGAATTGTAATAATAAGTATATGTCATTCCCGCGCAGGCGGGAATCTCAAACATAACAGATTCCGGATCTTCATTTTATTTCGTCCGGAATGACAATCCTTTTTTAGAAACTATTGTTGCATTTTTTTCCACAAGTGTTTAGATTGTTCTTTTGAGAATTCTAAAATTTCAGATTCGTTAACATTTTGAATCTTACGGTCTTTCACAATAATTTTTCCATTTGAAATTACATCATTTACATGATTTGAATTTATTCCAAAAATAAAATGTCCCAAAAAGTTATTTTGATTTATTTCGGTAGGAGAGTCGTAATCCAAAATTACCAGGTTGTTTTCACCATCGCCATCAAATTGGTTTAATTTAATATAATCATGTACCTTCCTGAAACGCTCATATGCTGATGGATAATCAATTGTGTCGAATTCCTGACCAACGAAAAAAGCAGACTTAACACTTTGCAACATATCGCTGTGCATTCCATCAGTTCCCAGAATTATTCTATCTCCTAATCCTTTTGCATTAAAATAACCAACCTTATTATTTAGGTTACTTTCCATATTCTGAACAACAAATGATTTTGAGCTTTGTATAATATTGCGCTCATTTTCATTAATATGCAAACAATGTCCGAGAATTGTTTTTGATGAATCTAGTACTCCATAATCGTTTAATCTTTCAATTACTCTAGTGTTATAATTATCATTACAATGTCTTTGATCGTAGAGATCTTCGGCAACGTGAATATGAAATCCTGAATTGAATTTATTCATCAAATCAGCTGCATTTTTCATGGTTTCGTTCCCAACCGTGAATGAAGCATGTAAACCTACAAGTCCCTGATTCGATTTTAAATAATTCTCAGTTTCAGAAAGCCCTTTTTCGGCTTTATCTTCGCCATCTCTATCAGTTACCTCGTAGCATAATAAATGATTAACACCAACTTTATCAAACGCTTTTGCGATGATATCCAATGATCCTTCAATCAAATTCGGCGACGCATGATGATCAATAACAAAAGTTGTGCCTGCTTTAGCACAAGCTATTGCTGTACTTAATGCACTTGCTTCAATCATTTCTTTATCAAGTGCTTTATCTAATGTCCACCAAATGTATTGAAGAATTTCGTAAAAATTCTCCGGATTCTTTTTAGGAGCACCCATTCCCCGAGCTAATGCAGAATATACATGATGATGTCCATTTGCAAAAGATTTCGTAACAATTTTTCCTTTACAATCGATTGTTTGATCAGCTTGCTGATTTTCTGTATTATCAATAAATTGGATTTTTCTGTTTGAACCTTTTTCAACAAGTATATTGGTTTTCTTGAATTCAAGAGTTTTCCAATCAATGTATGTAGCGTTTTTTAATAGGATCATAGTGTGCAGTTTTGTTATGAGATTCCGCATCAAGTGCGGAATGAAATTTTTCCTTATTGTCATTCTCGCGAAAGCGGGAATTTCTTTTAATCTCTTTTTAAAGGTAATTTGGTTCTTTTTATACCATCAAATTTAGTAAAAGCGCAAGCCACTGCTGCGGCGGTCGGAACAAGTCCAATTTCTCCAATTCCTTTTGCACCATATGGTCCAACAGGGTCTTTTACTTCAATCATTTTTACAACTATTTCGGGTGTTTCGTGAGCTCTTAATATTTTTAAATCTCTCATTTTATCACTTACCAAAAATCCATTTTTCATAGGAAGCGATTCAGTTAATGCATATCCTAATCCCATATGAACACCACCCTCAACCTGACCTTCAAATAACATTGGATTCATGATTTTTCCACCATCATGAGCCGCAATCATTTTTGCTATATTCCCACTTTCGTTGAGTATACATACCTGAGCAGCATAACCGTACGAATAATGCGTGATTTGTTCTTTAACATTACTGCCTGGTTTGGTTGTCCAGTCACAAACATATTTACCTTTGTATGATTTACCAGTTAATTCTTTTAAGGAATATGTTTTTAAATCTTCTTTTAGAGATTTAGCTGCATTTATAACTGCTAAACCAACAAGTGCAGTAGCACGAGAAGAAGTTGTCATTCCGGTTTTTATTTGAGCGTCGGTATCAACAATCACTTCGATAATTTCAGGAGATACAGATGTTTCTTCACATAATGTTTGCAAAGCCATATTATGAACTCCCTGACCCATTTCCGTCCATCCATGTTGTAATAAGATATGATTCTCAGAAATAATGTCAATAATAACTTTTGATTCATCAACCATTCCGTTCCCAACTCCAGAATTCTTAATTGTGCATGCTAAACCGGCAAATTTTGCATTGTTAAAATCATCTTTAACAGCATTTAAACAAGCTCGAATACCAACTCCATTAACAGTTTGACCTGTAGATGTTTTTAATCCATCGACCAAAGCATTATCATACCTGAATTGCCATCGGTCAAAGCCTGCTTGAGTACATATATCATCAATACAACTTTCAATAGCAAATGAAACCTGATTAGCACCAAATCCACGCATTGCTCCGCATGGAATATTGTTTGTATATACAGTTTTGGCTTCAATGTCAACATCAGGTATAAAATATCCTGCAGCAGCATGACCTGCAACTCGTTCTAATACTTTTGTCCCAACTGATGCATAGGCACCCGTATCGCCAACAGCTCTTAATTTTAATGCAGTAAGTTTTCCTTGTTCGTTTGCGCCAATTTCTATTTCCATAAAAACTGGATGACGCTTAGGATGAACTCTGATTGATTCTTTGCGTGTTAAAGTTAATTTTACAGGTTTATTTAATAGATAGGCAAAAAGCGAAGTGTGCCCTTGTATGCTTAAATCTTCTTTGCCTCCAAAACCTCCACCATTGGGAACTAGTGTAACTCGAACCTTTTCTTCAGGTAATCCTAAAATCATAGCAACTTGTCTGCGATCTTCATATACTCCCTGACTTTGACTAAAAAGCTCTAAGCCATCTTTACTGTCAGGTCGTGCTATTGCGGCTTCTTTTTCTAGAAAGGCATGCTCGACACGCTGGGTTTCGTAATGATCTTTAGATGTGTATTTTGAGTTTTTTAAAGCTTTTTCAGTATCACCTATTGTAAATTGAGTAGTATCAAAATTATTAGGTTTTTCATTATGAACACGTTCACCATCAATGGCTTTGAAAACATCTGTTACGGGTTCATATACTTCATAGTCTACTTGTATCAATTTAACAGCTTCACGAGCAATTTCATCTGAATCGGCAACAATTCCTGCAATAACATCACCAATATAATGTGTAGTTTCGCTTTCATCAATCATTACACTCCAATCCTGATAAATTAAACCTACTTTCTTTTCTCCGGGAATATCTTTGGCAGTAAATATTTTATGCACTCCAGAAACTTTTTCTGCTTCAGAAGTATCAATTTTTAAAATTTTTGCTTTTGGATGATCACTATATTTTAGGGCTGCATAAAGCATTCCTTCAAAATACATATCGTCAACAAAATCACGCTCGCCAATTGCTGTTTTATAAGCATCGTATTTTGGATGTGAAACCCCAACCTTGCCGGATGTTTTGGTTATTTCTAATTTCTTATTGTCGCAAATAGTTTCACCGGCATGAACAATAGCTTCTTCTATCTTTTTATATCCTGTACACCTGCAAATATGCGATTTAATGGCCTTTTGGATTTCTTCTATACTAGGATTAGGATTATCTTGTAAAAGAACTTTTGTTCTGCTTATAAATCCTGGAGAGCAAAAGCCGCATTGTACAGCTCCTTTATTTACAAATGCTTTGGCAATGGTATCTTTAACATATTCGGGAAAACCTTCAGGTGTAAAAATTTCAGCACCAACTAAAGTCTTCATTTTGATAATGCATGCCAGTTTTGCTTTTCCATCGATTTCCACTGTACATGCTCCACAGGCAGCCTGACCTGAGCAACCATCTTTTATGGATGTAATATGTTTATCTAGACGTAAATGTTTTAATAATGTATTTTCAGGATCTCCTGAATACGATTCTTTTACTCCGTTTAAAGTATAGTTAATCATGAGATGATTTTTTTCAAATTATCAATTGTTGGTTGAATCGCATCGGGAATATTCAACAGCTTTTGTACAGAATTGAGATCTTTTAATCCGCTTCCGGTTAAAAGTACAACATTTTTTGAGTTCTTGTCAAGTTTGTTTTCATGAGAATAACTCAATAAACCCGCAAAAGCTGTTGTTGCAGCTGGTTCTGCAAAAATCCCTGTGTTTCTTGATAATATCACGGATGCTTCTAAAATTGCATTGTCCGACACGGTTAAATATTCGCCATTGTACTTTTGAATAAACTGTTTCGCTAGATTGAAATTTCTTGGAATATCAACGGATATAGAATCGGCAATGGTTTTACTAGGCTTTATTTCGAAAATTCTGTTATTAAGATTTCTAACAAGATTATCGCTACCTTCTGATTGTACTGCAACTATCGTTGGTATTTTATCAATAAATTTAAGATTTAATAAATCTTCGAAACCTTTATAAACACCTGAAATGATAACACCATCGCCAACCGGAACAAAGATCCTATCCGGAATTGTTTCGTTTAGTTGATCAAAT
This sequence comes from Bacteroidales bacterium, assembly GCA_027859205.1. Taxonomy (GTDB): domain Bacteria; phylum Bacteroidota; class Bacteroidia; order Bacteroidales; family UBA12077; genus UBA12077. The sequence continues at coordinate 7,833 of JAQIBH010000004.1, forward strand.
ATTTCGAATGACACAGTTTTTTTTCCTTCAATGGTTAAAGGATTAAAAGCAGTATTTCTGTTATACCAACCAAATTCCTCGCTTGCTTTAATACTTAAATTAAATGCATCGTCATAAGTTCCTTTAACAGGAACTATTGTTGCACTATACATAATAATCTGGGTTAATTTTGCTAAAGGAGCATTCTCAGGAACCATTATAATTGCTTTTTGACCTTGGGCCGCACAAAGACCTGCAAGTGAAGATCCAGCATTTCCTGTTGATGCCGTAACGATAGTTTCAAATCCTTTTTCTTTTGCGTATGCTGAAACTATTGCTGAAGCTCTGTCTTTAAATGAAAATGTAGGATTTTGAGAATCATCTTTAAAAAATAATCGAAACGGAAGTTTTTTATGATCCAGTTTATCAAATTCATAAAAAGGGGTGTTTCCAACTTTCAGTTTTGGTAGACTTTCAATTTTATCGATTGGCAACAATTCAAGAAAATTATTCTGTTTGAAATCATTAAAAAGAAAATTATTCTGTAAAATTTCAAAAAAGTTATAAACAATTCTAAGAACTCCTTTTGGTGGATTTGATTCGTTATTTTCCTTGCTACAATTGGGGCAAAGATATATGGTCTTGATTGAATCGTATTGTTTTCCACAATCAATACACTGATAAAGGAACTTTTGGGTATGGTTTATTATTGACATATGGTTTGATCTAAGCGAATTTAATTATTTTTGTTTAACAAAATTCAAAATAAAATATATTTAAAAATACAAAAGGTGTCTCGTAGTTATAATTAAAGGTTTGGTATACCTGTGATTTTTTACTTATTGTAAAGCTTTTGTATTGAGTTAATTCAGGTAATTTTTAACTATATCGAGACACCTTTTTAAAGTTTATTTGAATTCTTTCAATAATCCAGTTCGTGCGTTAAATTCATTAATTAATTCATCCCAACGTTTTGTTTGATGAAACTGCTTATCCCATATTTCTCGATCGTACCACAGTTGATTTAAATCCTCAACTTCTTTTCCCTGTTGCTCAATCCAGGTAAAATATTTCAGATTATGAATAGCTTTTTTATCGATATAATTAAGTTCTTTTGTATTATCAGTTGTACATCCAAGTACACATTTTTCAAAGTCTTTTACTGCTTGAATCGTATTGTACGAACCATTTTCTGTATTTAATTCTTGAATTCTTGATTGATACATATCAGCTGAATCAGTTGCAATAGTTATTACAACATCATCTTCGGTCATTTCGTAATATTTAGCAGCTTTTATTGAAGATAATAAATTGCCAATTCCTGAAATTCCAATTAAGTGAAGATTATCAATTACTTCCTGATCAACGCCAGTTGATTTTAGATAATCATGACCTTCTTTTTCGTTGAATAATCGAAGAATACGCATACAATCTTCATCATCGATTGCAGTAATCATATCTGTATTTTTTACATTATGAACCCAAGGTACGTGTTTGTCACCGATACCTTCAATTCTATGACCACCAAATCCATTCATTAATAATGTTGGGCATTGTAAAGCCTCCGAAGCAACAACTTTAACTTGTGGAGCAATAGTTCGCAGATAATCTCCTGCAGCTATGGTTCCTGCCGATCCAGTTGCTGAAATATAAGCGGCCATGTTACTTTTATCTGTTTTAACAAGATTATAAACTTCTTCAATTGCATTTCCAGTTGTATTGTAATGCCAGGCAGAATTTCCAAATTCTTCGAATTGATTAAAAATGATACAATCTTTACGTGTTTCCTTTATTTCCCAACACTTATCGTAGATTTCTTTTACGTTCGATTCGCAACCTGGTGTTGCAATAACTTCAGAGCCAATTTCGTCACGTAACCAAGTGAATCTTTCTTTACTCATTTCTTCTGGTAAAATGGCAATGGATTCTGTTCCCATTAATTTAGAATCAAAAGCTCCACCACGACAATAGTTCCCTGTTGACGGCCAAACTGCTTTGTGATACGTAGGATCAAATTCGCCAGTTGTAATTCTCGGAGCTAAACAACCATAAGCGGCACCAACTTTATGAGCACCAGTCGGGAACCATTTACCAATTAGTAATACAATTCTTGCATTTACGCCAGTAACTTCTTTTGGTAATTCAATATGATTTACATTTCCAAACAAGCCACCTTTTTCTTTTGGTTCATTTTTCCAGGTAATTCTGAAAAGATTTAAGGGATTAATTTCCCATAAACCAATATTTTTTAATTGTTCTTTTATTTTGCTAGGTACTAAATCTGGATTTTTTTGTTGCTCGAATGTAGGGAGAATGATTTTTCTCTCTTTAAAACGATTAACAGCATTTTGTAATGCTTTTTCGTTTGTTACTTTATCAATAGTAGGTATCATATTATTAATTTTTTACGTTAGATTATTATGCTCTGCAATTTACAAAAAATATAATTATGTTCTTTAATAAAATAAAAGAATGGTAAAAAATCCTATTAATTGAATATGTAAAAGAAATATAGTATATTTGTTGGATATTGCATTTAAAGGAATAGAAAAATAAACTATCATGAAAGCACTTGACGAAATCGATAAAAAATTATTGAATGTATTGCAAACCAATAGCAGAATAACTATTCGTGAATTATCTGAAAAATTATTTTTGTCGACAACTCCAATTCATGAACGAATTAAAAAGTTAGAAAAAAATGGATATATTAAGCAGTATATTACTTTGGTTGATCCTAAAATGATAGGAAAAAAATTGATCGTATATATCTCTGTATCACTAAATAAACATACGAAAGAAGCTATTGATGAATTCGAGAATCAAATGCAAAATATGGATGAAGTAATGGAATCATTTTATATTTCCGGGAGTTCTGATTTTCTTTTAAAAGTTTATTGCAATGATATGGACGATTTTCATCATTTTATTACAAATAAATTTTCAGTGATAGGTAATATTACCCAATTTTATAGCTCATTTGTAATGTCTGAAAATAAGGTTAAACAGAATTTTGTACTATAACTTAATTGAAAACCAATTTATCAGCCGCTTTTAACAAGATACTCATTTCAGCTGCTATTTCAACACGAATTTCTTTTACAGATTTTGATTTGAAATTAATTTTCGATATTGAAAAATCGGTTTTATTTATATTTACTTCTACTTCTTTTGTATTGTAAATATATTCGCTTTGATTTTCTAAAAGAGACATTATTTCCCCGTTTCGTTTAAATAATAATGTATTTTTATTTTCAACATAATATCCTTCTTCAGCCAAATTAAATGATGATTTTGTTAACCAAAATTTTGGCTTTTCCTTGTATGGTGCACTATTGGTTGGGCAGAATGTGTTGCAATTTCCACATTCGTTACAGTAGTTGGCGATATTTAATATTTGATATTTTTGATTTATCTCAAATAAACCCTCGTTTATTATTTCAATTTCACCGTTTTCAAGTTGAATTGCTTTCTGAAGATAATAGCTTACAGGTTCTATTTCATAAGAATAATTCGCAAAATTAGGACAAACCGTTGTACAGATATTACATATTTCATCACACTGCAAGCATCTTTCAGCTTCTTTTACAATTGTTTTCTGATCTAATGTTTCGCTAATAAGTTTAAAATTTATTCTATCATTAATATCAAGTTCATTTAATTTGGGAGCATAAGTTCTTTTTGCTCTTTTTATAGTTAAGTCTCTCTTATCTAAATCTTTCCCAAGTGGTTTTGGAATACTAAAATCAATATCTGCTTTTTTCATGATTTGTTCAGCAGCTTTTCGACCATCGCCAATTGCTTTTATTGCTGTTGCTGCACCACGCAGTGCATCGCCACCAATAAATATATTCTCAATTTGTGTTTGATAATTATCCGTATTGGCTTTTAGTAATTCTTCCTTAATGAAATCCATTTTTATATTTTGTCCAATAGCTGGAATTAAGGTGTCACAATTAATATTAAATTCTGATCCTGCGATTTTTACGGGTTTTGGTCTGCCTGAAGAATCAGATTCTTTTAATTCCATTTTGCTGCAAACTAATGCTTTAATTTGACCGTTTTCCTGAATCACTTTTTCTGGTCCGGCTAATTCTAAAATTTCCATTCCTTCTTCCAAAACAGCTCTTATTTCACCTTGATCAGCAGGCATTTCATTAATTGTTCGACGATAAACTATAGTAACTTTACCTTCTTTTCCAACCAATCGATAAGCAGTTCTAGCGGCATCCATGGCTGTATTTCCACCTCCAATAATAACTACATTTTTACCTAAGCCAGTTTCTTCGCCTTTTTTTGCTTTGAATAAAAATTCTAAAGAATCAAGAACTCCTTTAGATTCAATTCCATCCAAATGGAAAGGAGCGGATAGTTGAGCGCCGATACCAATGAACAAATAGTTGTAATTTTCCTTTAAAAATTGAAATTTCTTATCATCAATTTTATACTTATAGTTAATTATTACACCTAAACCGGTAACCCGTTTAAAATCTTTTTCAATTGCTTCATCGGTTAATCTAAATCCTGGTATTGCATATTGTACCATTCCTCCAGCTTTGGAATTTGCTTCGAAAACTTCAACCGAAAATCCAGCTAAAGAAAGATAATATGCACAAGATAATCCGGAAGGCCCAGCACCAATAATGGCAACTTTTAAATCATTTTTATTAGTCGGATTTAATTTCACTTTATCTTGTTCAGAAATAAATCGTTTTACTTCGCGAATTAAAAGCGAGTTATCATAATTAACCCGAGTACACTTATTTTGGCATAAATGATCACAAACCATTCCTGTAATTAAAGGAAAAGGATTTGTTTTCAAAATTACTTCATAAGCATTATCAAATTGACCAGTAGACGTATAATACATATAATCGGGAATATCCTGATTGGTAGCACAAGTATCTTTACAAGGAGCCGAAATGCAATCAAAATATCCAAGATTTCGATTTGTTTTAATGTCGGGATCCTTTATATGATTTCTTTTATATTGATTTGAATTAAAAACTTTTTCTGCATATTGATTTAGGTTATTTAAAGCAGCATCTTTAATAATTTCGGACAATCCAGTTTTTTTAATAAACTCTGAAATATTATTGGCATTTTGAAGTTCAAATTTTTTGCTTAGTTCTTCAAAATACTGACTCATCCGCATATATCCTCCAGGTTTAAGAATATCAGAACAAACAGTAATTGTCTTAAACCCGCAAGAGATAACATCAGAAACATTATAAGCATCGGCGCCCCCTGAGAATGATAATTGTAATTCACCTTTAAATTCCTTTTGTAATATTTTTGTAACATAAATAGAAATTGGATGTAAGGCACGTCCACTCATATACATCATATCTATATCTGATCCAAAGATTGATTTGTTGTTTCTTGATTCCAGAGTATTTGTAAGTTTTAAACCAAAATGTATATTTTTTTGATTTGCAACATTTTGCAATGAACGTATGATTTTTAATGCATCAGTGTATTTTAAATCATGTTCAAAGGCAATATCCGGAACTTCGGTCTTGAAATTTAATTTATCATTCAGTATTTCTCTTAATAGCTCTGAGCCTAGCAAAGTGGGGTTTAGTTTAACATAAGTATGTAGATTCTTTTCAACCATAAGATATTTTGCAATATCTTCAATTTCATTGGCCGGACAACCATGCATTGTAGATAATGTAATATTATTAGAAATCTGATTTGGAATTTCGATAAAAGTAATATCTGGATATATAACTTTGATTTCCTTGATTTTCTCTTTTATTTCAGTAGAACAATCATTCATTTTGCTGAAAAACCATTGGACATTATCTTTCAGAATTCCTTCGAGATTATATCCGACACTCATATTGAAAATAGTTCCAATATCATTATTCCATCCAAATTTATTATTTAAAACATGAATGATTATCCAGGAATCTAAATATTCATTAAAGCTTTCTTTGATTTTTAATTCTTGCGACCACTCGCAGTTGTAGCCTTCATCTTGCATGTCAATACAAGGTTTTGCTATTTCAATCTCGTCAAGGGTTTGAATTGTTTTTAATTCAATATATCTGGCACCCATTAACCACGCTCCGATAATATTTTGTGACAATTGTGAATGTGGTCCGGCAGCAACACCAAACGGAGAATCAATTTTTTGGTTGAATTGCTCCACTTTAAAATTGTTATCTTTTAAAGGATTAAAAAATAGTTCTTCGGGAATACCAAAAATACTTTTATTAGTACTATATTCTTTTAAAATAATTTGCAATAATTGAGCTAAGGATACAGGATAAAACTTATCTGACATAATGTGTAATTTTCATTTAAATAACAAAACAAATCTACGTAAAACAGCCGAGATTCTTAAATTTCTTCTATATTTATAGGCAATTTTAGGAAAAAGATGAATCAAAATAATAAAATAGAAAAAGAATTTTCTGCAA
>JAQIBH010000038.1 GCA_027859205.1 Bacteroidales bacterium
TCTAAACGAGCTGATAATATTGTAACTTGTCGGGAATAAAGCCTATATGTCATGGATTATAATGCGCAATATTGGAAGTCAAGATCTGTAAGAAGAAATGCAGAAAACAAGGAGCTAAAAAAAAGAATTAAAGAGTTAAAAGCAAGCAGAGAATCTTGGAAAAATAAGTATAAACAAAAAACAGAGGAAGCACTACTCTATAAAACTGAAATAAACGGCATTAAAAAAAAGATCGAGAAAATATTATAAAAAAGATTGGTAAAAATAACCCCAAAAACCATTCGTTTGACTGTTCTATAATACAAATTGCATTGGCAATAAAATTACAGACATCATCAGGATTTAGGGCAATCCAAAAAATTATCGGCATCTACATTCTTTATATGGGGTTAAACATGAAAGAGCCCTCATATTCAAGTATTTTGATTTGGACAAAAAAAGTGGGGCTTTTTCAGCTTGAAATACAAAAAGATCAAGCAGATGATTGGATAATCATCTTGAATGAAAGCATAGAGTTTGGACATGACAAACTTCTTGTAATTTATGGCATTAGTTCCAAGAAAGTAAATTATGAAAGCGCATTAAATTATCAGGATCTTATCCCTTTGACAATAGTGAGTGGAGATAGCTGGACAGGAGCACTTATTGAAAAGGAAATTGAAAAAATTGAGAGGGATCATGGAAAAATAATTTATGCTGTGGCGGATGGGGGCAATGCCATTAGGAAAGCCTTGAGATTGAAACAAATTCCACATATTTATGATATTACCCATAAATTCGCGTGGTTTCTGAAAGAAATATACAAAGAGGAAGAAGAATTTAAATGCTACATTAAGATTATGGCAAAGATGAGAGGAACCTTGGCATTAAGCAATATTTCGCATGTGTTGCCCCCCAACCAAAGGTTTCACTCAAGGTATATGAACTTGGACATTCTTTCGGATTGGGGATTAAAGGTTTTGAACTATCTTGATCTGGGCAAAACCAACGAAAGGGCATTTAAAGAGTTAATATGGGTAAAAGATTATGAAATGTTTATAAAGGAGCTTGCAGAAGTTAATAGTGTGCTTGCCAAAATAAAGGCATTGTTAAAAATCCAAAGCATGAGCATTGAGAATGTAGAAAAAACAAAAAGTATTTTGCAAGGAATGAAAACAAAAAATTTAAGAACAGAACGGTTTAAGAATTATATTGCCCAATTCTTAGAAGAGCAGCTCGCATTACTGCCGGAACAAAAGAAAATCGTCTGTACCTCAGACATTATAGAATCTGCTTTTGGAAAATATAAAAACTACATTAGCAACAATCCAATGGTTGGCATAACTAATTTGGCTCTTGTGATGGCTGCATTCACAGCTAAATTAGATACGAATAAAGTAATGAATGCAATGGAAAAAGTCAAAGTAAAGGACTTAAAACAGTGGAGCGAGAAGAATATTGGAGAGACAAATTTACAGAAACGAAAGAAGGTTTTGCGAAAAGTAGGGTGAAAAATATTTTTAGGATATTAACATTTTGAACTCCCCACCTGACAGGGTTTAAAACCCTGTCAGGGATTGTAAAAACAATTTTCAAATTTGCTCGACAGAGTACTTTTAAATATGAGAAGTATTATAAGATTTTATTTATTTTTATGCTTTAAAATTATATTATGAAAAAACAAGAATTATTAGACGAAATCCTTTTGATTATTCGTTCAGTTAAAGATGATAAAGACTAGGTTGAAGCAATTTCACGAATTTTAAATATTTATCCCTAATTTAGTACAATATAACACATTGATTATTATTGTCATTTTACGCGCACTCAACTCCTTAAAACTACCCTCACGATATTCTGCTGATCTAATAATATGATATTGTTATAAGATGTCACATATTGATGCATTATACATATAAACGATGAACGATCAAGCAAAAATTGAAAGAACAATTAAGTTATTACTCTTATTATCAAGCGGTTTTGGCTATCGCATTAAAGATATTTCAGAAAAATTCGAAACCTCTGAAAGAACTGTTTATAGATATATCGATACCTTAAGAAGTGTAGGTTTAATTGTCGAGAAGAATCGAGATGGATACTGGAAAATTGAGAAGAATAGTGACCACTATAAAGAACTTCATGAATTATTACAATTTTCGGAAGAGGAATCCTATATTTTACAAAAAGCAATACATTCGATAGATGACAATAATGCTCTAAAAAGCAGCCTTATAAACAAATTGTATTCGCTTTATAATTCCAAAAGGGTAATTGATACAATAATCAAAAAAGAGAATTCGGAATGCATTTCTAATATTACATCGGCGATAGAAAACAATAAACAAATTAAGCTTATTGATTATAAATCGGCAAATAGTAACACCGTAAGTAATAGAATATTAGAGCCCATTAAATTCACAACAAACTTTGTTTCTGTGTGGTGTTACGAGACCGAAAACAAAGCAACTAAACTTTTTAAAACGGCTAGAATTAAAAAAGTAGAAATTTTAAATAAGAGCCAGGAACACAAAAACAAACATCAACCCGGTTATATTGATTGTTTTAGAATAAGCAGTAATGAAAAAATACCTGTCAGACTTGAACTAAATATTCGAGCAAGAAATTTGATGATAGAAGAATATCCATTATCGGAAAAAGATATATGTGAAACAAAAACCAACACATTTCTATTCGATAGTTATGTCTGTAATTTCATGGGTATCGGCAGATTTGTTTTAGGCCTGATGGACGATATTACGATAATATCGCCTATAGCCTTAAAGCAACATTTGAATAATAGAATAAAAATCAAAGTATTTTAAGAAATTTTTTCTTTTTGACGGAAATTGACAAAATCAGATTGTATTTTGCAGAAAATATCAATTAAATATTTAATCGCTAATCATAAAATAATAGAGTCATGACAAAAAAAGTAAACAAAGCCAGTACAAAAGTCGACATTTGGGAAGCCTATAATGAACTGCAGGAACAATTAAAAGAAAAAGCAGAATCAGAGCCACAAAAAGCACAAGTTTTAGTACAAGAAAAAGAAGTTGTTAAAACAGCATCTGCCCTATCCTCAGAAAAAACAATAAAAGATATTGCAGAATTAAAAATGGCTTTATCAAGTTCTCTCGACAGTCTTGAAGATCGACTTACATCAGAATATCGAAAATTAGAAATACTCCAAAAGGCAATTGAACTTGAAAATAAAAGCCTTGAAGACCTATATGGAATTAAATCAAGTGCACACTCTTTAGCAGCATTGCATCAAACTCAACAAGAAAAAAAGGAATCCTTCGAAAACGAAATGGCAGAAACAAAAATCAGCTTTGATGCTGAAATCAAAAACTTAAAAGAACAATGGGCAAAAGAAGTTGAAAAAAGAGAATACGAGCAAAAAGAAAAGAAAGCAGATTTCGAAAAAATCCGAAAAAGAGAAGAAGAAGAATATCTATATAAACTTGCATTGAATAGAAAAAAAGAAGAAGACACTTTTCAAGAGAAAAAAGCTCTGTCAGAAAAACAAATGATTGAAAAGCAAGTAGAATTTGATAAGTCGATTGCCGAAAGAGAATCCGTAGTAGCCGCATCTGAAAAGGAATTGGCAGAATTAAAAGCACAGGTTGAAAAATTTCCTACAGAACTTAATAAATCTGTACAAAGCACTGAAAAAGCATTGGCCGAAAAACTGACAACACAATTTGATTTTGAGAAACAATTGGCTCAAAAGCAAGTTGAAGGCGAACAAAAACTAAACGAACAAACAGTAGCTTCGTTGCATAGCAGAATTAAAGAGTTGGAACTATCTGTAAAAGAGCTGAATAGTAAAACTACAAATGCAGAATCAAGTGTTAAAGATATTGCCTTAAAAGCTATCGAAAGCTCATCGAAACTAAAGATAATTGAAAGTAGTGGCAAAAAAGATCAGGAATAATGAAGCTGAAAATTAAATTTAAACTATCAGGAAAAAAGCAATTAATGCCACTTAATAATCAATATCCTATAAGTGCGTGGATATACAAAGTATTAAGTAAGGCCGATAAGCCGTTTGCAACTATGCTTCATGAGAATGGCTATACAACAGGCGAAGGTAAGCAGTTTAAGCTTTTTACATTTTCTAAAATAAACTTTCCTCCAAAAACATGGAAAATAATTCCTAAATCCGATAGAATGCAAATATGGGCGAGAAAAGCCTATTTAACCATATCGTTTCAGTTACCAGAACAAACAGAAAAATTTGTAATGGGATTATTTAAAGAGCAGCATGCTTTTATTGGAGATAAGATTTCGGGTATTGAAATGGAGGTGGAGAGTATTGAGGCTATTAAAACCGATATACCAAATACGGATACTATAAAATTAAAATCACTTAGTTCAATTGTTCTTGGAGTTGATGTAGAAGGAGAAAAAAATGAACAATATGTATCGCCCTTGCATCCGGAGTATAAAGCTTTGTTTTTGAAAAATTTAGTTGATAAATACAGAGCCACAGGAAAAGAGAATTTTGGCATAGAGGATATGGATTTTGAACTTGCTAAACTCTATACCAAAACATCTATGCAAACCATAAAAGCGGGAACGCCGGCACAGACAAAAGTACGTGGTTACTATTTTGAGTTTGAACTTACAGCTCCGAAAGAGATGATTGAAGTGGGTTTAAATGCCGGCTTTGGGAGTATGTGTAGCTTGGGATTTGGGTTTTGTGAAGTGATTGAGAAAGGATGAATATAAGCAACAACAACTATTATTAATAAAACCAATAATTATCATGAAATCGAATCAGAAATTATCAGTACAAAAGTATTTCAAAACACGTGTAAGAAAACTACCCCTCCATGAATGCTTTATCAACAAACAATATAAAGAAAGTGGCTTAGCTCAGATATTAATTAGCAGAAAGCAAGCATCAGGAAAGTATGTGTATGTTGTATTCCTTTTAGATGTTTTTTGCTTAGGATTAAAAAATGTAATGTTCAATTTTAATTTTAATAAAAATGAATATGAGGAAATGAAGCATCAATTATTTCAATCGGAACCATTTATTCCTATTGATATTGTTGATGCCCATAATCTTATTTTTGGGATTATAGATATAGCAGAAGATATTGGATTTAAACCGCATAAAGATTTCGCAATTGCAGAATATATCTTAGATACAGACCTTATTAATGATGGGATTGATGAAATTGAGATAGGTAAAAACGGAAAACCATTATTTATTGCAGGACCACATGATAATGTAAAACGCATTATTAAAATTCTTGATAGAACTCTTGGTAAAGATGGGTATGAGTTTATGCAAGATGTCGATTTTTAAAATTATTGAATTATGATACAAGAAATAATAAATTACACAAAACACTTAAAA
>JAQIBH010000052.1 GCA_027859205.1 Bacteroidales bacterium
AAAAGGAGGCAAAGTAATCACTATTGATTTTGTTGAAGGCTATTCCACAACTTCTATAATTGAGAAATTGAAAAAGGAGTAAAATGGCAAAATCGAAAGCTGTATATTTTTGTAAGAATTGTGGAACTGAATCATCAAAATGGATTGGCAAATGTCTTTCGTGTGGCGAATGGAATACTTATATTGAACACGTAGTTACTAAATCAGGCAAGCAAAGTCAAGCTTTCTATGAGTCGGAAATGCAAATTCCACAAAAAATCTCGGAAATAAAAAGTAAGAAAGAAGGACGGATATCAACAAGAATAAATGAACTTGATAGAATTTTAGGTGGAGGTTTAGTAACAGGTTCAATGATATTAATTGGGGGTGAACCAGGTATTGGGAAATCTACTCTGGCATTACAAGTAGCTTTAAAATTAGAACATCTAAAAATTCTATATATATCTGGAGAGGAAAGCCCTCAACAAATAAAGATGAGAGCCGAAAGACTTAACCTTCAGAACGATAATTGCTTTATTTTAAGTGAAACTTTATTGGAGAATATATTTACGCAAACATTAAATATAAACCCCGATTTGCTAATAATTGATTCTATTCAAACACTTTATTCCGATAAAATAGAATCATCAGCAGGAACGGTTACTCAAGTTAGAGAATCTGCTGCATCTTTGTTAAAGTTTGCAAAGGAAAAAAATGTTTCGGTCTTTTTAATCGGACATATAACAAAAGATGGAAATATTGCAGGCCCCAAAGTTTTAGAACATATTGTAGATACTGTTTTGCAGTTTGAGGGCGATCATAATCATATGTATCGAATTCTAAGAACTACAAAAAACAGATTTGGTTCTACTTCGGAATTAGGCATTTTTGAAATGGGTGAAAAAGGTTTAAGAGAGGTTTCAAATCCTTCAGAAATATTAATTACTCAATCAGATGATAATTTAAGCGGAACTGCAATTGCTTCAACAATAAATGGTGCAAGACCATTACTTATAGAAATTCAAGCTTTAGCAAGTTCTGCAGCTTATGGTACACCTCAGCGATCATCTACTGGGTTTGATAACAGAAGGTTAGGAATGTTACTTGCAGTACTCGAAAAACGTGCTGGTTTCAGATTGGCACAAAAAGATGTTTTTCTGAATATTGCTGGTGGTATAAAAGTTGATGATCCAGCTACTGATTTAGCTGTAATTGCTTCGGTTTTATCATCAAACCTCGATTTACCAATAGATAAAGATGTTTGTTTTGCTGGAGAAGTTGGCCTTACAGGTGAAATTAGACCGGTTGCCAGACTGGACCAAAGAATTAGCGAAGCCGATAAATTAGGATTTAAGAAGATTTATATTTCTAGATATAATTCCAAGGGCATAGAAAAATCTAAATATAAAATAGAAATAGTTAAAGTTTCCAGAGTCGAGGAATTGTTCAGATCATTATTTAAGAAGAATTAAGTTTTGTGAAGTTACTTGAGGTTAAAAATCTATCGTTATCATTTGCAAGTAAGCTTGGTAAGAAACAGGTTTTAAAGGATATTTCATTTTCTTTATATAAGTCGAAAACACTTGGAATAGTTGGAGAATCCGGATCCGGTAAATCCCTTACAGCATTATCAATTCTAAAATTACTGCCTAACAATGCAAATATTGATAATGGTGATATTTTTTATTTTGCTCAGAAGAAAGAAAAAAATCTGATTCAATTAAGCGAGAAAGAATTGCTAAAGATAAGAGGAAAAGAAATATCAATGATTTTTCAGGAACCAATGACGTCGTTAAATCCATCTTTAAGATGCGGCGATCAAGTTTTTGAAATAATAATAAAGCATACAAAAATCACAAGAAAAGAAGCGAGAAATCAAGTAATTGACCTGTTTAAAGAAGTAAAACTGCCCGATCCTAAAAGAATTTACAATAGTTTTCCTCACGAAATTTCTGGAGGACAGAAACAGCGTGTTATGATAGCCATGGCAATTGCTCTAAAACCATCAGTTTTAATAGCAGACGAACCCACAACGGCACTAGATGTAACCGTGCAGAAAACAATTCTGGATTTATTAAAGCAAATTCAGGCGAAATACCAAATGAGTATAATTTTTATTTCGCATGATTTAGGAGTTATATCTCAAATTGCCGATGATGTATTAGTTATGTACAATGGCGAGGTTGTTGAGTTTGGAGAAACGGAAAATGTTTTGCTAAATCCACAACACTCTTATACAAAAGGATTGCTGAATTGTAGACCAGAGCTAAACTTTTCAAGTAATCGATTGCCTATTTTAGCTGATTTTGTAGAATTTCCAGAGAATCAAAAAGGTGAACAAAATGCGAAAAAAAATTATAATGATTCATCAGATGAAATAATCTTAAGTGTGAATCAATTAAATAAAGTTTTTGTTTCGAAAAGAAATTTTCTGGGTAAACCAAAACAAGAACAATCAGCAGTACGGAATATTAGCTTCAGTGTGTATAAGGGAGAAACACTTGGTTTAGTTGGAGAATCAGGCTGTGGAAAAACTACCTTGGGAAGGATTATTGTTCAGTTAATTGAAGAAAGTTCGGGTACCGTAAAATATAAAGAAAAGTTACTGAATAAACTGACAACTAGCGATCTTAAACAGTTTAGAAAAAATGCTCAAATAATCTTTCAAGATCCGTATTCATCTTTAAACCCTAAATTAACCATAGGTGATGCATTAATTGAGCCCCTTGTTGTTCATGGTATGTGTAAAAGCAAAGCAGAACGTAAAGAAAAGGCCTTTGAGATGTTGAGCAAAGTGAAACTAGATTCGGAAAGTTATTATAAATATCCACACGAATTTTCCGGAGGACAAAGGCAAAGAATTGTAATTGCTCGTGCCTTAATTCTAAATCCCGAATTTATTATTTGTGACGAATCTGTATCAGCTCTGGACGTTTCAGTTCAGGCGGAGATTTTAAATTTACTTAATGATTTAAAGGACGATCTTCAATTAACGTACATTTTTATCTCACATGATTTATCAGTGGTTAAATATATGGCAGATAGAATAATGGTAATGAGAAATGGCGAACTTATTGAAATAAATAAAGCAGATGAAATATATAATTCACCTGCATCGAACTATACTAAAAATCTTATAGAATCCATACCAATTATAAAAAGCAATTAGAAGAATTCGCTATCAAAACTTTCTTGATTAGTTTGGTTTTCTTCATATTTTTCACAATCCAAATTAATCGAAAAATTAATTGGTTCGTCGAACTTGTCTTCTTGCGTAACGCTTAAAGTTGAATCTTTATAAACTTTTTGCATATATAACCCAAAAATTGGTAATGCCATATTATGACCACCTCCTTGTCTTAGACCTTTAAAGTGAATGCTTCTATCTTCGCCGCCAACCCAAACACCCGAAACCAAGTTTGGAGTAACGCCCATAAACCATCCATCAGATTGATTTTGTGTTGTTCCTGTTTTTCCACCAATTTCGTTGTACAGTTCGTATTTCCATCTAATGCTTCCTCCAGATCCTGAAAGAACTACACTTTGTAACAATTTTGTCATTAGAAAAGCAGTTTGAGCACTTATAGCTTCGTTTTTGTTAGAAGTAAATTTAGCAAGAATGTTTCCGTTTTTATCTTCAATTCTAGTAACAAAAACAGGCTCGGAATGTACTCCTTTGTTCGAAAAAGTTGAATAAGCGCTTGTCATTTCAGAGAGTGATATATCCGATGTTCCTAAAAATATGGAAGGAACAGCTGCAATTTTACTTTTTACTCCCATTTTGCGCATAACGTCAATTACCGAAACAGGATTGAACTGCTTAATTAGCCATGCAGAAATATAATTAACTGATTTTGAAAGGCCCCATTTTAAAGTTACCATTTGACCATCTCTGGTCGTTGGGCCTGAGTTTTTAGGAGTCCATGTAGTGTCACCCAAAATAAATGTGCTAGGTATATTAGGTACTTTATGACAAGGAGAATATCCTTCTTGCATTGCCAGTGTATAAAGAAATGGTTTTATTGTCGAGCCAACCTGTCTTTTACCTTGAGTAACATGGTCGTATTTGAAATGTTTGAAATTTGGTCCTCCAACATATGCTTTTACAAATCCATTATGAGGATCTACAGAAATAAACCCTGCCCTTAAGTAATTCTTATAATAAATTAGAGAATCTAAAGGTGTCATTATAGTGTCAATATCACCTTCCCATGTAAAAACGGTCATTTCTACAGGAGAATTAAAAATTGCTTTAATTGAATCCATTTTAACTCCTCTTCTTCTAAGTCTTCTGTATCTTTCAGTTCTTCGAATAGCAAGGTCAATAATGTCTTTTAATTCTTCTGAGCTTAACTCTTCATAATAAGGAGCATTAGGATTATTTTCTTGTTCAACATTAAAATTGTTTTGCAACTCAGTACTTAAATGTTCAACTAAAGCTTCTTCTGCATACTTTTGCATTCGAGAATCAATGGTAGTATAAATTTTTAATCCATCTCGATATAGATCATGGTCAGAACCATCGGGCTTCTTGTTTTTCTTACACCAGCCATACATAGGATTTGTAAGCCATTCTATAGAATCATTTCTATAATCCCGAACAGAATAATAATTTTTCCTATTGGGTTTAGACTTATTTAATGTTAATCTTAAATATTCCCTAAAGTAAGTTGCTAATCCTACATTGTGGTCTTGTATTTTATAATTTAATTCAATTGGAAGTATGCTTAAAGAATCGAACTCTGCGTTTGTAATAAAATCGTATTTATTCATTTGATTTAAAACAACATTTCTCCTTAATTTCGACCTTTCTGGATTTCGTAAAGGACTATAATAAGTAGGTGCTCTTAAAAGACCCACAAGTAAGGCAGATTGTTCTATTCTTAACGAATCAGGTGGTATATTAAAGTAAGTTTTTGCTGCTGATTTTATACCATATATAATCCCTCCAAATGGCACTGTATTTAAGTACATAACAATAATTTCATCTTTAGTATAGTTGCGTTCTAGTTTTACAGCTGTAACCCATTCCTTAAATTTTGACACACCTAAATGAACTTTCCTTCCTAAGGAAGAATTGTATGTTGTTGTATCTCTTGGAAAAAGATTCTTAGCAAGTTGTTGAGTAATAGTACTACCGCCACCAGACGATTGCTTGCCCATTAATATGGAATATACTAAAACTCTTCCTAGTCCTCGAGCATCAATCCCCGAATGCGTATGAAAACGAATATCTTCAGTAGCTATTAAAGCGTCTAAAACGTTCTTAGGGATTTCATTATAATTTGCATAAGATCTATTATCCCAAAAAAGATTTCCTATTAAAACGCCATCGTCGGAATAAATCTCAGAAGCTAAATTATTATCCGGGTTCTCTAATTCTTTGAAAGTTGGCATTTCTCCTAACTTCTCCAGGGAGATTAAAATAAAAATTATAATGATTGTAAGAATCGGTATTAAAACCAAAGACCAAAACAATCTAGTATATAATTTTGTTGTAAATTTTATTTTGTTCATATTGCTTTTATTAGCTTGTTCGTAAAAATAATAAATATTTTTTAATTCAAAATGGTGAACTTAAAATACTATTTATATAGTTTTGTGACGTTTTAAGATATTTTTTAAAATTAATAAATTAATGGTAGAAAATTTAGTAATAGTTGAGTCTCCTGCAAAAGCAAAGACAATAGAGAAGTTTTTAGGAAAAAATTTTCAAGTTAAATCCAGTTTTGGTCATATAAGAGATTTAGCAAAAAAGAATTTAGGCATTGATATAGAAAAAGATTATGAGCCTCAATATATAGTTCCGGAAGATAAAAAAGCAATTGTCAAGCAATTAAAGAAGATTGCAAAAGGCGTTAAAGTCGTTTGGTTAGCTTCCGATGAAGATCGAGAGGGAGAGGCTATTGCATGGCATCTAATGAAAGAGCTTGATCTTGATATTAAAAAAACCAAGAGAATAGTCTTTCATGAAATTACTAAGGAAGCTATTCAAGTTGCAATAAAGACACCCAGAATGATTGATGAGAATTTAGTTAATGCTCAGCAAGCAAGAAGAATTTTGGATAGACTGGTGGGGTTTGAATTATCACCTGTATTATGGAAAAAAGTAAAACCATCCCTTTCGGCTGGTAGAGTTCAATCTGTTGCAGTTAAGCTACTTGTTGAACGAGAACGTGAGATTTTAAATTTTAAAAGTAAATCTTTCTTTAAAATTACCGGTCTCTTTAAAACAAATAAAAATGAAGAGTTGAAGGCTGATTTATCTGAAAGGATAAAATCACCGGAAAAAACATTGGATCTGTTAGAGAAATGTAAAACGGCAACATATAATATTACAGATGTTGTTAAAAAACCAGGGACTAAATCACCTTCCGCTCCTTTTACAACATCAACATTGCAACAAGAGGCAAGTAGAAAGCTAGGGTTTTCTGTAGGCCAAACCATGTCGGTTGCACAAAAATTATACGAAGCAGGGAAAATAACATATATGAGAACCGACTCGGTTAACTTATCAAATATGGCATTAGGTGCCGCTAAGAATGTTATTTTAAATGAGTATGGTGAAAAATATCTAAAAACCAGAAATTTTAAGACAAAAGCAAAAGGTGCTCAAGAAGCCCATGAAGCAATCAGACCAACTTTTATTGAAAATCAAGAAGTTTCGGGAACAGACGGTGAAAAAAGATTGTATGACTTAATTTGGAAAAGAACAGTAGCTTCTCAAATGAGTGAAGCTCAATTAGAAAAAACTACTATCTCTATAAATTTGTCAAATGATGAGCATAAGTTTGTTGCAGTAGGAGAAGTATTAAAGTTTGATGGTTTTCTTAAGGTATATTTAGAATCAACTGACGATGAAAACGAAGAGGAAGTAAAAGGATTATTACCTTCAGTTAATAAAGGTGAAGATGTAAAATATAATTCGATTGGCGCCGTGGAACGATTTACGCATCATCCTGCAAGATATTCCGAAGCTAGTTTGGTTAAAAAACTTGAAGAACTTGGCATTGGGCGTCCATCAACTTATGCTCCTACAATTTATACAATTCAGAATAGAGGCTATGTTATCAAAGAAGATAGAGAAGGAACCGAACGTAATTATATATCTTATATATTAACTGACAATAAAATTAAAGAGCTAAAGAAGAAAGAAATAACTGGAGCTGAAAAAAAGAAACTTTTTCCTTCAGATATAGGAATGGTTGTTACCGATTTTCTTTCGGAACATTTTAATGAGATCCTTAATTATAATTTTACTGCATCTGTAGAAGAGGAATTTGATGAGATTGCAAATGGAAAACTGGCTTGGTCAAAAATGATAGATAAATTTTACGTACCATTTCATAAAACGGTAGAAGTTGTTCTCGAAACATCAAGCAGAAGTGTTGGTGAAAGAGTTTTAGGAGATGATCCTGCTTCCGGGAAACCAATAACCGCAAAAATTGGCCCTTATGGAGCTATGGTTCAAATTGGTTCTAAAGATGATGAAGATAAACCAAAATTTGCATCACTGCAAAAAGGGCAGCATTTAGAAACTATCACATTAGAAGAAGCATTAGAATTATTTAAGTTGCCAAGAGATTTAGGGCAATATGAAGATAAGATTGTTGTTGTTTCTATTGGGCGATTTGGTCCTTATGTTAGACATGACTCAAAATTCATCTCTTTAAAAAAGGAAGATAATCCGTATAAAATTGAACTTGATCGTGCAATTGAATTAATAGATGAAAAAAGAGAAAAAGATCGTTTAAAAACGATTAAAGTTTTTGAAGAAGAGCCAGAATTGCAAATCCTTAATGGTCGTTGGGGGCCATATATTTCTTACAAAAAGAAAAACTATAGAATATCCAAAGAGATTGAAGCAAGTACTTTAACTCTTAAGCAATGTAAGGATATTATTAAAGGAGAAGGGAAAGCAGAAAAAGGGAAAAAGCCAAAGAAGGTTATAGCAAAAAAGAAAACAACAAAAAAATAACATTCTCAAAGAGTAATTAAGTAATAAAATATTAATGAACCTAAATGATTATTTTGATCCGATTAATTTAAATTTTGAATATAAAGATTATATTAATTCAAAAGAACAACTGAAATCTTATTGTTCAATTCACACAAGTGAAAATAAAATAAATAAAATTGAGAGTTATAATATTGCTTTACTCGGAGTTATAGATAATTCCAAAAACAAAACTGAGGATTCAATTAAAGGATTATTAAAAATTAGAGAACACTTTTATAGTTTGTCTTCATTTAGTAAGCAAATTAAAATATACGATTTAGGAAATTTAAAACAAGGTAAAACAGCAAATGATCATTCAATTGGGTTAAGAGATGTTATTATTGAGTTAATCTCATTAAATATTACACCTATAATATTAGGATCATCAGAAGATATAGTTTATCCAAATTATCTGGCTTATCAAATGCTTGATCAAAAGATTAACATTGTTTCCATTGACAGTAAAATTAATATAACAGAAAACGGTGAAAGAGAATATAAATCACCTTTGTGGAAGATAATAATTGAAAATAACGAATCATTATTTTCTTTTTCAAATATTGGATATCAAACGCATTTTGTTAATCCTAAGCTTGCAAAATATCTTTCTGACCAATCACATTCTATTTATAGGTTAGGGAATAATAGATATAAGTTAAAAGACGTAGAACCGATTTTAAGAGATGCAGATATTATAGGACTGAATATTTCCTCTGTTAGACAATCCGACGCATTTGGGCAAAAAAATCCTTCTCCCAACGGTTACTTTGGAGAAGAGATATGTCAATTGGCAAGATATTCAGGCTTAAGTACAAAGCTAACATCATTTGGTATATATGATTATCAATTCGAATCGGATATAAATAATCAAACCGCACACTTAATAGCGCAAATTATTTGGTATTTTATTGATGGATATCTTAATAAAATCTCAGAACATCCATTTGATAGTGATGACAACTATAAAAAATTTATTGTTAATCTTGATGGTTTTGATCAAGAAATAGTTTTTTATAAAAGTGAAAAAACAAATAGATGGTGGGTTGAGGTTCCGTCTCTTAAAACGAATTATAAAAATCACGTTTTGATTTCATGTACTCATGAAGACTACATCGAGGCAGGAACTGGTGGCATCCCTGAAAGATGGCTAAAAGCATTTCAAAAACTGAATTAATAAAAACAGATTTCCGATAAATTTTTTACAAAAAAAATTATCAACAGTAACTTTATTATTTTTCCACAGTATAAAAGATGTATCTTTACGTAAGTATGAGCATTTAAATGTTCGTAAAATTTGTTTAGAAATATTATTTTTGCTTATTTTACTTTTGGTAATCATTATTATAATTGAGGTATACGGTATTTAATATGAGAAAAAAGTCATTGTTTCTTGCCATTTTTTTGGTGTTTTCTTTGCTTTTAAAAGCGCAACAAGACCCTCAGTTTACGCAAAATATGTTCACGCAATTGCTTATTAACCCAGGTTATGCTGGTAGTGAAGATAAAATTTGTGCTTACGCGCTACAACGAATTCAGTGGTCTGGTTTTGACGGAGCTCCTTCCATTACAGTTTTTAATGTAGACGCTGCAATAAAAAATAGAATTGGGTTAGGTGTTTCTCTTGAAAACGATGAGCTAGGATTTGATAAGAATTTTAAAATTAACCTGTCAATTGCCTATAAGCAAACAGTTGGAAAAGGTAAATTAGGTATTGGCATAAAGTGGGGAGTAGCTAATTCTTCCATTTCGGTTGGTCAGGAGGGTTGGATAACTCCAGATGTTGATGCAGATTCTGATATTGCAATTCCTGTTGATGGTAGTAACGATCTTGATTTTTTAGATTTTGGTTTTGGACTTTATTATAAAACTCAAAATGTATATTTAGGAATATCTTCAACACATTTACTCGGTTCGGAGTTTGAGTTTAATAGCGGCACGAATACAGAAGGAACAACAACAACTACAAAAGTAGCACTTAAACGACATTATTATTTAACAGCTGGTTATAATTTACCTTTCGCAAATCCATTGTTAGAATTTAAACCTAATATATTTGTTCAATCTGACGGTACAAACACACAGTTGTCCATAAATGCTTTATTTGAATACAATAAAAAGTTATGGGGTGGCGTTTCTTTAAGAACGGATAATGCGATTTCTGGAATATTTGGATTAGAATTGTTTAATTGGGCGAAGGTTAGTTATTCGTACGATTTTGTTGTCTCTGATATAATGGGATATAATGATGGGACTCATGAAATTATGATGGGCTTTTGTTTAGATGTTAAAAAAGATAAAACACCAGAAAAGTATAAGAGCATAAGATTTTTATAGAATATATAATATGAAATTGAAGAATTATTGTTATTTTGCAAAATAAATTAAAGATATCATGAAAAAATTACTTGTTTTAAGTATAATATTGGCAATCTCTTTTAGTTGTAGTAATTACAATGCTGGAGAATTATCTGGTGTTGAAGGCAGAAAACCTTGGTTTGAATCTGTTCCTCATGGAATGGTTTTTGTTCCAATGGGAAGCTTTAATATGGGGCCTAGCGACCAAGATGTGGCATGGGCGATGACTGCCTATCAAAGAACTGTTTCTGTTGATGCTTTTTGGATGGACGCTACTGAAATAACAAATAACGAATATCGTCAATTTGTGTTTTACGTTCGTGATTCTATTATGCGAAGAAAGCTAGGTGAGCAAATTGAAGATTTTCTTATTTCAGAAGATGAATTTGGTAACCCAATCGAACCTCCAATTATTAATTGGGAAATGGAAATAGATATGTTAGACGAAGAGCAAGCCGAAATATTAAATGAATTATATTTAGCTGAACATGAGAGATTTTATCGCCGTAAGGAAATAGATACTAGAAAACTTATGTTTGAATATTATCGTGTTGACATGAAGCAAGCTGCCAAAAAATCAAATCAATATAATTTTGATACTAAAGAATATTCTGGATCTGCCATGAATGCACAAGGAGAAATGATGGATGTGGAAGATCGTTCAGCTTTTGTGTTAAGAGACGTTATTAATGTTTATCCCGACACACTTTGCTGGATAAGCGATTTTACATACTCGTTTAATGAGCCTTATACAAACATGTATTTTTGGCATCCTTCATATGATAATTATCCGGTAGTTGGCGTAACTTGGAAACAAGCAAGAGCTTTTACAATTTGGAGGACTCAATTGTTAAATAACGCATTAATGAGAGAAGGAGAAGGTTTTGTTCAGGATTACAGATTACCAAGTGAAACGGAGTGGGAATATGGAGCAAGAGGAAACTTGGATTTATCAATGTATCCTTGGGGTGGTATGTACACAAGAAACAAAGAGGGATGTTTTGTAGCAAACTTTAAACCTTTAAGAGGAAATTATGTTGACGATGGAGGTATGATTCCTGTTGCTGTTGGAAGTTATTCTCCAAATGAATATGGTCTTTTTGATATGGCAGGAAATGTCGCTGAATGGACCGCAAATGCATTTGATGAATCAGCTTATAGCTTTATGCATGATATGAATCCTGATTATAAATACGAAGCCTTACCGGGTGATCCAGTATCAATGAAAAGAAAAGTAGTTAGAGGTGGTTCATGGAAAGACATAGGCTTCTTTTTACAAAATGGAACAAGAGCATACGAATTTCAAGATTCTTCAAAAGCTTCTTTAGGCTTTAGATGTGTTCGTTCATATCTTGGAGTTAATTAGAATAACGGTTAGTAGAAACTTAAATAGTTTTAGCTTATGATTAATATGACAGAATTAGTTCAAAGTTCAGGTTGGAAGAACTTTATGGCAAAATTATACGGAATTGGTGCCGCGATTGTAATAATGGGTGCATTATTTAAAATTATGCACTGGCCTTTAGCCTCTGAAATGTTGATAATAGGGATGGGTACAGAAGTAATAATTTTCTTTTTTTCAGCTTTTGAACCAATGCACGAAGAAGTTGATTGGACATTAGCATATCCCGAATTAGCTGGTATTAGTGAAGACGAAGAATATACTCCAACATCAAGAGCTGAAAGAACTTCTGGTGGAGGATTTGGGAAACTTGATGAAATGCTGGGAAATGCAGATATTAAACCAGAATTGTTCGAAAAACTTGGGAAAGGATTAAAAAATTTGAATCAAACAACTCAAAATTTAATGAGTGTTTCTGATGCCGCACAAGCAACAAATCAATTTGTGGATAATATACAGGCTGCATCTGAATCAGTTTCTTCAATGACTGAATCTTATGGTCAGTCAGCAGAACAATTGAGTAGTTCTGTGGAAAATTTGGTGGGAGCATATAAAAATTCATCGGAAGCTATTAGTGAAACAAGTAAAAACGTGGCTGAACAATTTGCACAAGCTAGTGATGGTTTCCTTACTAATTATAAAGATACAGAAGAAAAGATTCAAGCAAATATTGAAATGATTTCAAGTGGGAATCAATCTTATAATGAAAAGTTAGAAACCTTAAATAAAAATCTGTCAGCATTAAATTCTGTTTATGAATTACAAATGCAAAACACTAATGAGCATCTTAAAACATCGAAGAGCTTATACAATGAACTTGATGGAATTATGGGAAATCTAAAGGGCTCCGTTGATGAGACAAATGTCTATAGAGAAGAAATTGCTAAATTAAATAATAATTTGGTGGCATTAAATGGCGTTTATGGTAATATGTTGTCTGCTATGAATATATCAAATAAATAGTTTATTATAGAAATTAACTAGTTATGAGTCACGGAAAAGAAACTCCCAGGCAAAAAATGATTGGTATGATGTATTTAGTGTTAACAGCTATGTTAGCATTAAATGTAACCGCTGAAGTATTAGATGCTTTTGATGCAGTTGATGAAGGCTTGAAGAAAACATCCAAAAATTTTACTGAAAAAAACCAGGTCTTATATAGTGACTTTAATGAACAATACGCTCAAAATGAGACTAAAGTAAAACCTTGGAAAGATAAGGCTGATGAAGTTAAAAGAAGATCAGATGAATTATTTGATTATATTCAAGGATTGAAAATAGATATTATTAAAGATAATGGCCAAGGAGACCCTGAAGATGGTGTTATTACTGAGGATGGAGAAATAGTGAACGAAAAAATTAAGGGTAAGGATAAATATGATGCTCCAAGTAGGGTATTAATAGGGCCAAATATGGATGGTAAGGCATTTGAGTTAAGGTCCAAAATTAAAGATTACAAGGATTTTTTAATTAATTTAGTTGATGAAAAAGATGTTTCATTAATGCATTCTCTTGAAATTAATTTAGAAACAAAAGAACCTCCTCCTTCAAAGGATGGAGAAAGGAAAGAATGGGAAGTAAAGCATTTTGCAAATATGCCTATAGCTGCTGTAATGCCATTACTTACAAAAATGCAACTTGATGTTCGTAATTCTGAAGCAGAAATAGGGCAATATTTATTTAGGCAAATTGATGCAGGCTCTTTCGCGGTGAATAAAATTGAGGCAACGGTTATACCAAATTCAAGTTATATATTACAAGGAAATGAATATAAAGCGGACGTATTTCTAGCCGCATTAGATACAACAGCTCCTCCAATTGTTTTTATTGGAGAGTATGACTCTACTTTAAACGAAGATGGAGGATACGAATTTAATATGGTAGGATCATACGATTCGTTGGATGTTCTGGAAGGCAAAGGTAAGTTTTCGAGATTGAGTACAACCATTGGTAAACAAAAGTGGGGTGGATTAATTAAAGTAATGGGACCGGATGGTGGTTATATTACAAAAACGTTCAGACGTGAATACCAAATAGCCAAGGCAAACTTAGTTGTGTCACCAACCAAAATGAATGTATTTTATGTGGGAGTTGATAACCCTGTTAGTGTTTCAATTGCAGGAGTTCCAGGCCATAAAGTATCTCCTTCTATGACAAATGGTTCAATTAGAAAGCAAAGAGATGGTGAATATATTGTAAATCCCAAAAGACCAGGCAACAGTATAATTTCCGTTAGAGCAGAAATTGATGGTGTTACAAAAAACATGGGAACTGTTCAATTTAGAGTGCGTGGATTACCAGATCCTGTTGTGAAAGTGGCTGGTAAAAAGGGAGGTAGAATACAAAGGAATGTTTTAGCAGCGCAAGCAGGAGTTATAGCCGATATGGAAAATTTTGAATTCGATTTGGAATTTAAAATAACTAAATTTACAGTATCAACGACTGATAGAGGGGGTTATACGATTGATTCAAAAACAAATGGGAATATATTTACTAGAGCGCAGCAAGATTTAATTAAAAATTTAAGAAGAGGACAAAGACTAAATATTGAGGATGTTAGGGCTATTGGACCTGATGGAAGTGTTAGACCTTTAGCATCTATTGTATTTGAAATAATTTAAAATTTAAAAATATGGCTACAAAAAAATTATTTGTTGTTTTTATTGTTATCGGCATTATTGGATCAATGTTTAATGAACAACAAACTTATGCACAGAATGTAAATGATGGTGTATATATAAAGGA
>JAQIBH010000059.1 GCA_027859205.1 Bacteroidales bacterium
GGTCTTACTGGTATAATTGAACGTCCAGATTTAAAGGGGAAATTAAAACGTCGTCAGCGAATAGGATTGGCTGAAGAAGGAGAATATGCTTATGTTGCTACCCTTGAAGCTTTAGATCAAGCAAAAATTGATAATTATTTTCTTGATAATAACGATGTTGGAATACTTTATGGAAACGATAGTTCAGCTAAATCAGTTATTGATTCTTATGATGTACTAAAAGAAAAAAAGGATACTGCCCTTTTAGGATCGGGAGCTATTTTCCAATCGATGAATTCAACAATCACGATGAATTTATCCACTATTTTCAGATTAAAAGGAATAAATCTTACCGTAAGTGCTGCTTGTGCAAGTGGTTCGCATTCTATTGGATTGGGTTATCATTTAATTAAAAGTGGTTTGCAAAACACTATAATTTGTGGAGGTGGACAAGAAATTAACTATCAATCAATGGGTAGCTTTGATGGCTTAAGCGCATTTTCTATTCGTGAAGACGAACCCACAAAAGCTAGCAGACCATTTGATCGTGATAGAGATGGATTGGTTCCAAGCGGTGGTGCAGCTACGGTTATCTTAGAAAGTTATGAGTCTGCAATAAAAAGAGGTGCACATATTATTGCAGAAGTAATTGGTTATGGATTCTCTTCAAACGGAAATCACATATCAGTCCCTAATGTTGAGGGGCCTGCTAAGTCACTTGAAGCAGCCTTAAAAGATGCACAAGTTAAAGCTGCGCAAATAGATTATATTAACGCACATGCAACTGCAACACCTGTTGGCGATTTAAATGAAGCACAGGCAATAAGCAAGGTGTTTGGTGCCAAGACCCCTTATGTTAGTTCAACAAAATCAATGACAGGACATGAAATGTGGATGGGCGGTGCAAGCGAAATCATTTATTCGGTATTAATGATGCAAAACTCCTATGTAGCACCAAATATTAATTTTGAAAACCCCGATGAATATTCGGCAAAATTAAATATTGCAACAGAAACTATTAAAAATCATAATATTGATATATTTTTGTCAAACTCGTTTGGATTTGGTGGCACAAATTCAACTTTAATTGTTAAAAAGATACAATAATTTTAATAATCGCGTGATAGAATAAAAAATGGAGAATACGGAAATTATTATTAAGGTAAATGATTTTTTAATTGATGAATTTGAACTTGAAGAAAGTCAACTTGTCCCGGAAGCAAGCTTAAAAAACACTTTAGAAATTGATAGTCTTGACTATGTTGACCTTGTAGTTATAATAGAAAAAAACTTTGGATTTAAAGTAAAAGGTGAAGATTTTGCAGGCATTAAAACACTCCAGGATTTTTATGATTATATCATAAAACACGCTCAAGCCAATTAACCCACATTTAGAAAGTTTTCGGAGGTGTATAAATGCCATCATGGAAAGGTCAATCTCGAGGTAATTTATTAGGTTATAAGATATTTATTTTTACCCTAAAATATTTAGGGCTTTCATTTGCATATTTTATATTGTTTTTTGTTTCCTTTTACTTCTTTATTTTTTCTCGATCCAGTTCAAAAATTACATTTCAATATTTTAGAAAAATACTGAAATATTCCAGGGCTAAAGCGCGTTGGAGTATCTATTTAAACTATTTGGTATTTGGTAAAGTTATACTTGACAAATTTGCTATTCTGGGTGGTTTAAAAAGTAAATTTACTTATAATTTTGATGGTGAACATCACTTACGCGAAATGGCTGAAAACAAGACCGGCGGTATAATTGTTAATGCTCATATCGGAAATTTTGAGATCGCTGGACAGTTACTAGAAAGATTAAATACCAGGATTAATATTCTAATGCTCGATGCTGAACATCAAAAAATAAAAAAATATTTAACAGAAATATTAACAAATAAAGAAGTAAATATTATTCCTATACAGAGCGATTTTTCTCACATTGTACCTATTAGTAAAGCTCTAATTGACAAAGAACTAATTGCAATGGCTGGCGATAGATTTATACAGGATAGTAAAGTTTGCGAGGTCGATTTTATGGGTCAAAAAGCGTTCTTCCCTACGGGTCCATTTTATTTAGCCGCAAGATTTGGAGTTCCTGTTACCTTTGCTTTTGCAATGAAAGAGTCTAAAACGCATTATCATTTTTTTGCAACAGCACCCGAAAAAGTAAAAAGGTTTAAAGATCCAGAAGAACAAGAACAAGAGCTCGTAAGATTTGTAGGGAAATATGCGAAAGAGTTTGAAAGAATTTTAAGAATGTATCCTTTACAATGGTTTAATTATTACCATTTTTGGAAAACGAAATAATCATGATCGAAAATAAAATATTATTTATATCAGCAAACCAGCATACAGTACCTTATCCTGTTTATCCAATAGGGCTATCATATATTTCCACGTATTTACAGGAAAAATTACCAAATTATGAAAGTAAAATAGTTGACTTAAATTTTAACTCCATTGAAGAATTAAAAACAATAACTAAAGATTACAATCCTAAATATATTGGAGTTTCATTCAGAAATATTGATGATGTTAACTCATACAACCGCGAAGAATTTGTTACGCATTACAAAAATGTAATAGACAATCTACGTACTGTATCAAAGGCCAAAATTATTGTTGGAGGTTCCGGATTTTCAATATTTCCCGAACTAATGTTTAATCGAATAAATCCAGATTTTGGTGTTTATGGCGAAGGGGAAGAAACTATTTTAAAACTAATTAATAGTCTCGATAAAAATGAAGATTATACCGGGTTAAATCGACTGGTTTATAAAAAGAATGGACAATGTGTATTTAATAAAAACGAAAGTTATTTTAGTGATTTAAATTTAGATTTTGATAAAGATTTAATTGATTTTTATTGGGAGAAAAGCGGAATGTTAAACATTCAAACAAAACGTGGATGTCCATATAATTGTATTTACTGTACTTATCCCCTAATTGAAGGGAAAAAGGTTCGTACTTTAAATCCAGATAAAATTGTTGATACTTTAAAAAGACTTTATTATCAGAAAGGAATTGATTATGTATTTTTTACCGATTCTGTTTTTAACATTAATAATAAATACAATTACGAATTAGCTGAAAAGATTATTTCCAGCGGAATAAAAATTCATTGGGGCGGATATTTTACACATAAAAATTTAGATGAAGATCTTCTAAAGATTTTAAAAAAATCCGGATTACAACACGTTGAATTTGGCACCGAAGCAATTTCTGAGAAAACACTGAAGACATACGGAAAAAATTTTACTGTAAATGAGGTTCTTGAAAAATCAGCATTATGTAATAAATTAGATATTGATTTTGCACATTTTCTTATTACCGGAGGATATGGGGAAACCGATGAAACAGTTAATGAAACTTTTGAGAACTCAAAGTTAATTGACAATACCGTCTTTTTTACTTTTGTTGGGATGCGTATTTATCCTGGAACTAAGCTTCAAGCGCATGCAATTCGGGAGGGTGTTATAGATAAGAATGATGATCTTTTAGCTCCAAAATATTATCTTTCGAAAGAAGTAAATTACGATACTTTAAAAGAAAGGGCTTTAAAAACTCGCAAAAGATGGGTATTTCCAGATGAGGATACTGCTACTATTACAAATAAATTACGGCAAAGAAATAAAAAAGGACCGCTATGGGAATATATGACAATGTAATTGCAGATAGCAAGACAATTCAGCTGTTTATTCCACAACGTGCACCTATGGTTATGGTCGAAAAATTACATAAAGCCGAAGGCGGACAAACAATAAGTAGTTTAGATATTTCGGAAAGTAATATTTTTTGTAAAGATGGATATTTACAAGAGCCCGGACTAATTGAAAATATTGCACAAACAGCAGCTGTTGGAGTTGGTTTTGAATATAGAAATGAGGATAAAAAGGTCCCAACAGGATATATTGGTGCAGTTCAAAAGTTGACAATTCATAATTTACCAAAAATTGGTAAAACAATAATTACTGAGGTTAATGTTGAACATAAAGTATTTAACACAACCTTAATAAACGGAAAAATTACTTGTGAAAATCAGTTAATTGCTGATTGCTCAATGAAAATATTTTTAAACGAATAAAAGTTTACATTGACAACCTAAATTTATCGTTATGGAAAAAGATCAAGTACCACAAGATATAGGCATAACCGGAGGTGTTACGCGCGAAGTACAATATGCAGTTGACAAAGATGGTAAATATGTAAAAGTGTTGAGTAAAGGGTGGGAACCTAAGAATATAGTAAATGAGCTTGCCTGGGATGATATTCAAGAAAGTATCGATATTGCTAATGAAAAAATCATGGACGAAAAAGCAAGCCCCTTATTATACTTTATGGAGAAAAGCATAATGGATGTTTCTTTGTTAGCAAATTATATTGAACTCCCAACATGGAAAGTAAAAAAACACTTAAAACCTAAAGGATTTAAAAAACTTAATCAACAACGATTAGATAATTACGCAAAAATCTTTGAAATTAGCGTAGACGAATTAATAAATTACAAACCTGAAAATTAAAAATGAAACTTGAATTCGAACATATACCTGCAGGCCATTGTGAAAATGGTGTTATTTCTAGCTTATTAAAATATCATGGACTTAATATAAGCGAAGCCATGGTTTTTGGAATTGGCAGTGGTTACTTTTTTGCATATATGCCTTTTGTTAAGCTTAACGGAATACCGTTGGCTTCTTTTCGTCCTGTTCCAGGAATGATATTTGCAAAAGCAGCAAAACGGCTTGGAATAAAAATGAAAAAGCAAACATTCAGAAAGCAACCAAAAAGAGCTATGGATGAATTGGATAGAGTTCTTGAAAAGAAACTTCCTGTTGGAATCCAATCTGGAGTTTTTCATTTAACATACTTCCCTCCTGCTTATCGTTTTCATTTTAACGCACATAATTTAACTGTTTATGGTAAAGAGGATAATACTTATTTTATAAGTGATCCTGTAATGGAATATGCCACGACACTTACTTACGATGAACTTAAAAAAGCACGGTTTGCAAAAGGACCATTAAGTCCGAATGGTAAAATGTATTATCCAATTGAAATACCTGAAGAAATTGATCTTAAATCAGCAATTCGAAAAGGGATTAAACAAACAACTGACTGGATGTTAACTATTCCGGTTCCATTATTTGGAGTAAAAGGAATTAGATATCTATCAAAAAGAATAAGGAAATGGCCCAATAAACTTGGGACTAAAAGAGCAGCTGCTTACTTAGCACAATTGGTGCGAATGCTTGAGGAAATTGGAACTGGAGGAGCTGGATTTAGATTTATTTATGCTGCATTTTTGCAGGAAGTTGCTGGCGTAATGCAAGACGACAGATACAACGATATGTCCACCGAAATGACAAAAATTGGTGATAAATGGAGAAATGTTTCATCATTGGCAGCCCAAACATGTAAAGGTCGATCATCTGATCCAGACGGATATAATACTGTGGCTAATTTAATGCTTGAAATAGCAGATGATGAAGAAAGATTTTTCACTGAATTAAAAAAACTATTAAAATAATGCAGGAAAATCAACATATAATTGAATTAAAATATCTTACAAAATATTATAAAGGTTCAAATATTCCTGCTATTGATAATATTAGCCTTAACATAGATAAAGGCGAAATATACGGTTTGCTAGGACCTAATGGAGCAGGAAAAACAACAACAATTTCAATATTATGCGGTTTATTTGGACCTACATCTGGCAATGTTTTCATTGACGGTTTGGAATACAAACATTCATCTGAAAAAATTAAGAATATAATTGGTGTTGTTCCCCAGGAAATTGCTCTTTATCCATCACTTACAGCAAAAGAAAATCTTAATTTCTTTGGGCATATGTATGGTTTAAAAGGCAAACAATTAAAAAATAGAATTGATGAATGCCTTGAATTATTTGGATTAGAAAAAAATGCAAATCGTCGAATTAAAACGTTCTCTGGTGGAATGAAACGTCGTATCAATATAATTGCAGGTATACTTCATAAACCAAAAATTTTATATTTAGACGAACCAACCGTTGGTGTTGACGTACAATCAAGAAATGTTATTCTGGATCATCTCCGAGATTTAAATAGGGATGGAACAACAATAATATATACTTCACACTATATGGAAGAAGCTGAGAATTTATGTTCTAGAGTTGCTATTATTGACATGGGCAAAATTATTACAGAAGGTAAGCCTAAAGAATTAATTAACAGCAAGGAAGAGTACTCCGATTTAGAAAGCATCTTTTTAAACATAACAGGCAGAGCTTTACGCGACGAATAAAATATTAAGATATGCGCAGATTATTATCATCAATATATAAAGAATTTTTAGTTCTTATTAGAGACAGAGCAGGTTTGGCAATATTATTTATTATGCCTTTAGTTCTTATTTTAATAATGACTGTAATACAAGATGCAACCTTTAAAACTGTTAAAGAAGTTGATATTTCAATGATTTTAGTAAATAACGATAAAGACAATTTGGGCGAAGCAATCAGTAAAGGTTTATACTCTTCCAATTTTTTTAAAATTGTTGAAGAAATAGATGGAGTAAAAATTACTGAAGAATTAGCTGAAGAATTAGTTGCAAAGGGTGAATATAAAATTGGAATTATTATCCCAGAGAGAGCAACCGAAGCTATCCGAGGAAATGTAAATGCTTTAATTAACAAATCGTTTAAATCTTTTAATATTCCGGGAGTTAAAAAAAGAACAAAGAAAAGCACCATTGATGTTACTATTTATATTGACCCAGTAACCAGCCCTTCATTTAGAAATATGGTAATGAGCTCCTTAAAGGAATTTACATCACAACTTGAAATAGAAATGTTTTTTAAGAATTTTTCTGAGGCTTTAACTCAACTAATGCCTGATCAAAAACCTATTAAATTTGAAAGTTTCGAGACAATTAAATATCAGGAAATAAATGCATCGACAACCGGAGTTACTAAATTACCAAATTCAGTTCAGCATAATGTACCTGCATGGACTATGTTTGCAATGTTTTTTATCGTTTTACCAATGGCAGGAAACATAATAAAAGAACGAGAAGATGGAAGTGCCTTTAGATTAAAAACAATGCCCGGTTCTTTTGTTACAGTTATGTTCAGTAAAATTTTTGTTTTTCTGGGGGTTGCTTTTTTACAATTCATTTTAATGTTGCTAGTGGGTGTTTATATTATGCCTTTGTTAGGGTTGCCTCAATTGGAAATTGGACCACATAAAATTGCATTAGCAGTTATGGCTTTAGCATCAGGATTGGCAGCAACCGGTTATGGTGTTGCGATTGGAACAATTGCAACTACACATGAACAAGCAGCTACTTTCGGCGCAGTTTCTATTATTATTTTTGCTGCACTTGGTGGTATTTGGGTACCTGTTTATATTATGCCTCCTGCTATGCGAATTTTAAGCCAATTTTCTCCATTGCAATGGGGTCTGAACGGCTTTTATGATATTCTATTACGCGGAGGAGATTTGTTTGTTGTATTGGCAGAAACGGGAAAACTCTTATTCTTTTTTATACTAATGCTTATTATAGCAATAGTTTATAATAATTATAACAAAACGAAATAAAAGATAGTTTCAAGTACAAAGTTAAAAGTACTCAGATATGGCAGGATTTACAAAATTTGAAGAAATAGAAGCTTGGAAAAGAGCAAGAGAATTATGTAAATTAATTTATAAAATAACTCTAAATGCTAATTTTTCAAGAGATTTCTCTTTAAAAGATCAAATCAGAAGATCTTCTGGTTCTGTAATGGATAATATTGCTGAGGGTTTTGAAAGAGGAGGGAAAAAGGAATTTATACAATTCTTGTATATCTCAAAATCATCATCCGCTGAAACTAAATCAAAACTTTATAGAGCCCTAGATTATGAATATATCAACAAAGAAGAATTTGAGAGTTGTTATGAAAAATGTAATGAATGTTCAAAAATATTAGCAGGACTTATTAATTATTTAAAATCATCTGAAATTAAAGGGCCTAAATACCTATAACTACGTATTAGTTACTGTGTACTCAATATTGGGTGCTAGAAACTAAGTACTTTAAACTTATTTAAAATTGAAAAAAAAGAACTTAATACATCGTACTGAAATTGTCGTACGGTTCAGTGAAGTAGATTCAATGGGCATTGTATGGCATGGGAATTATGCAAAATACTTTGAAGATGGTCGAGAAGCATTCGGTAAAGCTTTAGGCTTAAGTTATCTTGATGTTTATGCTAACAAGCATTTAACACCACTCGTAAAGCTACATTTTGAATATAAAACTCCACTTGAATATGGTGATTCTGCTATAATTGAAACGAGATATACTGATCATGATGCTGCAAAAATTCATTTTGAGTATACAATTTTTAATAAAAAGAATAACAAAGTTACAGCCACAGGTGAAAGCATTCAGGTTTTCTTAAATCTTGATCGCGAATTAGTACTTTTAAGCCCGGATTTTTTTATTGATTGGAAAAGAAAAATGGGATTAATTAAATAAATACTTTAAATATTATTTCTAAGAAAGCTGTACAAAATCACAAAAACTTTTAAGAATAGATCTTCGTAGAAATGAACAAAATATACACAATTGCTGATAATATTATAACATCATTGGGCTTTACCAGCAATGAGAATTTTAGTGCTTTAAAAAATAGTAAATCAGGGATAGCAAAAACCGAAGATCCCAAAATTACTCAGGTTCCAATGTATGCTTCTATTGTTGATTCAGAAAAACTTATCTCTAAATTTTCTGTAATTGGTAATCCTAATGATTATACTCGTCTTGAACAGATGATGATCCTTTCAATTACTGAATCCTTAAAACAAACAAATATTGATCCTTCAAACGAAGATACATTATTCGTTTTTTCATCAGTAAAAGGAAATATAAATCTTATTGAAGATGAAAATCATCCTTTCGAAAAAGAAAGAATTAACCTCTGGGCAATATCCGATCAAGTTTGTGATTTTTTCAAATCAACAGTTAAACCAATTTTTGTTTCAAACGCATGTATTTCAGGAATTTCTGCAATTATAACAGGTGCTCAATCTTTAAAAAATCAAAAATATAAAAATGTAATTGTTTGCGGAGGTGATATTATATCTGAATTCACTCCATCTGGATTTCAATCATTTAAAGCAGTTAGCGAAGAGCCTTGTAAACCATATGATGCAAACCGAACCGGTATAACTCTTGGAGAAGGCGTTGGTTCTATTATCTTAACTACTAATGCAGAATTAGTAAAAGAACAAAAACCAATAATTTTTAGGGGTGGCTCAAATTCAAATGATGCGAACCATATTTCTGGCCCTTCTCGCACTGGCGATGGGCTTTATTTTGCTATTAGTAATACACTAAAGGAAGCTAATAAAACAAATACTGATATTGATTATATATCGGGTCATGGAACAGCTACACCATACAACGACGAAATGGAAGCAAAAGCCATTAGTTGGGCGGGACTAAATAGCGTTCCGGTGAATAGTTTAAAATCTTATTGGGGACATACTTTAGGTGCTGCTGGGATAATAGAATGTATTGCGGGAATTCATTCTATTAAAGAAAACTGCTTAATAAAATCTCTTGGATATAATAAACATGGTGTTAGTGAACCTATTAATATAATTAAAGATTTTCAAGAAATCGAAGTAAAAAAATTTTTGAAAACAGCATCCGGTTTTGGAGGAAGCAATGCAGCTGTATATTTTTCTGAACTTGATTCAGATTAAAATCTACGACTGAAATAAATTCAAATTAAATGAAAAACTTTATAAGTAAATATTGCATTATTAAACCGAATGAAGTTTTTGTTAACGGGAAACTTGAATTCTCAAATATAGAACAAAATGGATTTGGTGCTTTTATGAAATCTATTTACAAACACAACGAAATCAAATATCCAAAATATTTTAAAATGGATAATCTTTGTAAAGTTGCTTTCATAGCGTCAGAAATTATTTTAAAAGGAAACGATCATATAAAAAAACTTGACCCAACCAAAGTTGGAATAATAATACAAAATTCACATTCATCAATTGATACTGATATTAAATACAATGAAACGATAAAAGATAAATCAAATTATTTTCCTAGTCCTGCAGTATTTGTTTATACTTTACCTAATGTAATGATTGGTGAAATATGCATTCGCAACAAGTTTCAAGGAGAAAATACATGTTTTATTGCCAAAGAATTTAATCCAGAATTTGTATGCGATTATGTAAGCAACTTATTAGATTCAAATAAATTAGATGCGTGCATAACAGGATGGGCTGATTATGTTGATGAAGAATATAGTGCAAAGTTATTTTTAGTTGAAAAAAACGAGGAAAATAAGAAAGATAATATTAGTTTTAAACCCGAAATTATAAATCAATTAAGCAGATAGAAATGGAAGAGTTAATATTAAAGATTAAAGAACAAGTTATTGAAGTTTTAAACTTAGAAGATGTTGAAGTTACTGATATTGATTCGGATGCTGCACTTTTTGGAGATGGATTAGGACTTGATTCAATTGATGCTTTAGAACTAATTGTTTTGCTCGAAAAACAATATGGTATAAAAATTGAAGATCCAAAAGATGGAAAAAAGATTTTTCAAACAATAAGAACTATAGCAGAATTTATAGAAGAAGAAAAAAAGAAATAATTCATTTTTAGTTGAACGAGGGATTTTTACATGTCAAAAAGGATTTTTGTTACCGGCATAGGTATAATATCAGGGATTGGGAATAATGTTGATGAAACATTTGAGTCAATTAAGCAGAAAAAGTCGGGTGTAACTGAAATAAAATATCTAAAGACAAATCATAAAGGCGAAATTCCTGTTTCTGAAGTTAAACTTTCAGAAGAGGAATTAATTAAGCTTGCTGGTCTGGATAAAAATGGATCTTTTACACGATCAACATTAATTGGTATTATTGCAGCAAACGAAGCTGTAAAAAATGCTAATATCAATGATATAGGAGAATGTAAAACCGGATTAATTTCTGGAACTACCGTTGGTGGAATGGACAAAAGTGAACTTCACTATAAAGACCTTTTAACAACAACAAATAACATTGAATTTATTGAAAGTCACGATTGTGGCGACAGTACCGAAAAAATTGCAGACTCCATTGGAGTTAAAGATTTTGTTTCTACTACAAGTACAGCTTGTTCATCGGCTGCAAATTCAATGATTTTAGGTTCTCGAATGATAAAAAATGGTTTGCTCGACAGAGTAGTTGCCGGTGGAATTGAGTCACTTACTCGTTATCATATGAATGGATTTAATACCTTAATGATTCTTGATCACGAGCCTTGTAAACCTTTCGATGAAAATCGTCAAGGATTAAATTTAGGTGAAGGTGCGGCTTTTCTTGTTTTAGAATCGGAAGAGCTTGTCAAAAAAAATGGCAGTAAAGTTCTTGCAGAATTAACCGGATATGGTAATTCATGTGAAGCATTTCATCAAACAGCATCAACTCCTGAAGGAA
Source organism: Bacteroidales bacterium (assembly GCA_027859205.1). Taxonomy (GTDB): domain Bacteria; phylum Bacteroidota; class Bacteroidia; order Bacteroidales; family UBA12077; genus UBA12077. The sequence continues at coordinate 11,469 of JAQIBH010000059.1, forward strand.
AAGGTGCGTATAGCGCGATGAAAGAAGCTCTGGAAAGAAGTGGTCTAAAACCTGAACAAATTGACTATATAAATGCTCACGGAACAGGAACAGATAATAATGATTTATCGGAAGGAAGAGCAATAGATAAACTTTTTGGGCCGAACCATCCGAAAATAAGTTCCACTAAAGCATATACAGGACATACAACTAGTGCTGCAGGTGGCGTTGAAGCAGTTCTTTCAATATTGTGTATTCAGAATAATATGATTTTCCCAAATCTGAATTTTAAGGAGCAGATGAAAGAATTAAACTTTAAACCTGTTACCGAACTATTGGAAAATGTAAAGGTTGATCATGTATTATCGAATTCATTTGGTTTTGGCGGAAATAATTCTGCATTAATTTTTTCAAGATATTAATATGGATGTTTATATAAAAGGTATAGGTAATATATCTCCTCAAAATACTATTGACAGCAATATTTTCTTAGATGAAATTGTAAATCACGATACCGATTTTCTTTCATGTATAGCACCTAATTATAAAGAATTTATAAATCCTATTCAACTTCGCCGTATGAGTAAGTTGATAAAAATGGGAATTAGTGCTTCTAAATTATGTTTAACAGATGCTGGAATTGAAAATCCAGGTGCAATTATTACAGGAACGGGACTTGGATTAGTTGGTGATACCGAGAAATTTCTCAATCAAATGCTTGATAATAATGAAGAGTTTCTTGCTCCTACTGCATTTATTCAGTCAACACATAATACTATAAGTGGGCAGGTTGCAATTGCATTAAAATGTTTTAACTATAATAATACATACTCTCATCGTGGATTTTCATTTGAAAGTGCCCTTTTAGATGGGATGCTTTTGATAAAAGATAAAGATGCTGAAAATGTTTTGGTCGGAGGTTTCGATGAGATTACTCCAGAGCATTATTCCATAGTAAAGAAAACGCGTTGGGTTAAGAAAGAAACAATAAAAAGCTTGGATCTTTTAGATCATAAAACACCAGGAACAATTGTTGGTGAAGGTGTTGGTTTCTTTTCTTTAACTGGCAAAAAAGATGAAAGTAACTACGCTAAAATCAAAGATATTAAAACCATTTACAAACCCGATAACAAAGAAGAAATTGAAACAAAAATAAATCAATTCTTAACTGAAAATGATTTAACTAAAAATGATATTGATTTAGTAGTTCTTGGAATTAATGGTAATGTTGATACCGATGATATTTATTATCATTTAGCAGATAATTTTTTCAATACCAACTATGCGTATTTCAAGCATCTTTCGGGTGATTATCATACGGTTGGTACATTTGCTTTATGGTTTGCAGCTAATACTATTAAACATCAGAAAGTACCCGAAGTCACTCGTTTCAGAAAAGAAAACTTTACTGAAAAGCCAATAAAAAACGTATTGGTATATAATCATTTTAGAGAAGTTGATCACTCAATATTGTTATTAACCCAATGATAAAACCAAGAACCACTTTTGTTCTTTACATCATTGTATTAATCCTGGTTTATCTCTTTCTTCCATGGCAAGGGATATTTTTTATTATAACAAGTCTGTTATTTCTAAGTCATTTAGTTTATTGCTCTGCTAACATTTGTTCCCAAGCATATATCAAAACATTATGTAAAGCGATAATATCTGAAAAAAAAATAGCCATTACATTTGATGACGGTCCCGATTCAGAAATCACTCCAAAAGTTTTGGAAATACTCGATCAATACAATGCAAAAGCCACATTCTTTTGTGTTGGTAAGCACATTGAGAATAACAAAGATTTATTAAAATTGATTGATAAAAAAGGTCATTTAATTGGCAATCACACTTGGTCGCACGATCGATGGTTCGATATATTTTCATCAAAAAAAATGAAAATTGAAATTGAAAAAACATCTGACGTAATAACTGCAATCATAAATAGAAAATTAAATTTATTTCGTCCTCCATATGGAGTTACCAATCCAAATTTAAAAAGAGCTATAAAAGATTTAAATTTTCGAACAATTGGATGGAGTTTACGGTCTTTCGATACAGTAAAAAGTACGGAAAAAACATTAAAAAGATTAAAGAACAAATTATCGCCTGGTGATATTATCTTATTTCATGATAATAGAGAACATATTGTTGAAATACTAAAAGCATTTTTAGAATATTCTAATGATGAAGGTTATGAAATTATTCCTGTTGATCAATTATTAAATATTAAAGCATATGAAACTTACATGTAATAATTTTGTTTAAATAGGTCATCAAATCTTGTCATATGATAGAAATATCAAAAGTTTAAGACATGTAAGTTCACGAGCAGAATGTGTGTTGGATTTGAGGGTGCGAGTAACAAAAGATAGCATTTTATTAGTTAAGAAATAATAAATTTGAAACTAAAATGAAAATACTAATAACATTAATAGTAAGCATTTTTGTAGCTATAGCAACATTTGCTCAAGAAAATAATTTTAAAGAAGTAACAGATATTGAAAAAGTCAAAGTAGAACTTGGTAAACTTTCAGAGAATACTTCCACAATTCATAGTCAATTTATACAGGAAAAACATCTAAGTTTTCTAACCGAAAATATTATTTCTAAAGGTGAGTTTTATTTCAAAGGCCCTAACCAGCTACGTTGGGAATACTCTGAACCATTCGAATATATCATAGTATTTAATGATAAAAATATACTCATTGAAGATGAAGACAAAATCAGCACCTATGATACAGAATCAAATAAAATGTTTAGTGAAATTAATAATATGATGATTGGTTCAATACAAGGAAACCTATTTACAGATAGCGAACGTTTTGCAGTAAAATATTTTGAAAATAAAACTCAATACCTATTGGAGTTAGAGCCTAAATTACCCGAAATGAAGAATATGCTTAAAACTATTAAAATCTATGTGGATAAATCAAATATTTCAGTTGCGAAAATAGTAATGTTAGAAAGTTCCGACGACTATACAAGCATTAATTTCACAAACAGAGAGCTGAATAAGCAAATTGATAATGAAAAGTTTAATATTAAATCAGATATTTTGGACTAAAGTCCTAGAATTAATTCAGATCAATAACCCCAGGCTTAAGCCTGGGGTTACTAGAACAATCTTCCACATGGGCTTTAGCCCAAACTTGTAAAACAAAACAATAATGAATAAAGAGCATCGAATAATGAATAATGACATAAATCTGTCACTTCTAAATTCTAAATTCAATATTCGATATTCAATATTAATTTTCTTGTTAATAACATCAGCTTGTTCTAATCCATATAAAGATCTTACAAAAACTGAATATTCTGTAAGCGATATTCAACAAATACCCTTTACCCTTCCCTTTTCCGAAAAAGTTTTGATTTTTAAAACCAATATCAATTTTTATAAAAATGATATTAGCGGATTATTAATAATTAAAAAAACCAAGGACAATATTTACCGAATTGTGCTAACAACGCAATTTGGATTAAAAATTTTTGATTTTGAATTAAACCATGGCGTTCTAAACGTAAATCATTGCATTGAATATCTTAATAAAAAAGTAATCATTAATACATTACAAACTGATTTCAATTTACTTTTAATGCAAAATAAAACTGAGGCAATTTATTTCATTGAAAATATAGATCTAAACCAAAATATCTGGAAATTTACATCAGGAAAAATCAACCATTATTATATACAAGATACAGAATCAGGAAAGATTGAAAACATTAGTTCTAAGAAACGAAATTCAGAAAAAATATCAATAGATTTGTATAATTACAAAGAGAATATTCCTGGGAATATCATTTTGGAGCATCGCAATATTAAGCTAAAAATGAACTTAAAATTGATCCAACAATAATATGCTTTTAAAAGATTTTTATACCATAGTTGAACTAGACAGTAGCGATAAGGAAAATATTAAAGCAATTATCGACTTAAATAAAAAACATGAAATTTATGGAGGACACTTTCCTGGGAACCCTATTGTACCTGGAGTTTGTCTGACTCAACTAATTAAGGAAGTAATAGAAAATGTAGAAAATAAAGCACTTCAACTTTCTTATGCTAGTAATATAAAATTTATGGCCGTTGTTAATCCAGAAATAAATACCAGGCTTCAGATCGATTTAAAAATGAAATATGATACTGAACAAAATCTTATAAAAGTTAACAGTGTCACACACTTTAACGATCAGGTTTTTTATAAATTTAGTGGCAATTTTAAAGCGAAATAAATTTTGAGCATGATTGAATCGCCAAATAAAAATAAAGACTTATTCAAGGAAAAAAAGTGTTGTGTTATTATTCCAACCTACAATAACCATCAAACCATTGAGCAAGTAATTAATGATGTACTTAAATATACTGATCAGTTAATTGTTGTAAATGATGGTTCTACAGATACTACAAAAGAACTTCTAAATAAATACAATCAAATTGATATTGTAAGCTATCCTAAAAATAAAGGTAAAGGATTTGCTTTGCGTAAAGGATTTCGTTTTGCCTGGAGTAAAGGATTTGAATATGCCATTACTATTGATTCTGACGGACAGCATTTTGCTACCGATCTTCCGAAATTTGTAGAAGCCATTGAAGAAAATCCTAATGCAATTATTATTGGTAACCGAAATATGGAACAAGAAGGCATTCCCGAAAAAAGCAGTTTTGGTAATCGATTTTCCAACTTTTGGTTTAAGTTCGAAACAGGCATTAAAATGCCCGATACGCAATCGGGTTACAGATTGTATCCGATTAAGCCATTAAGTAAAATGATTTTCTTTACCCGTAAATACGAATTCGAAATTGAAGTTATTGTACGTGCAGCATGGAAAGGTGTTAAAGTAACCGATATCCCAATTCAAATATATTATGCACCAAAAGAAACGCGAGTTTCTCACTTTAGGCCATTTCGAGATTTCTCGCGCGTGAGTATATTAAATACTTTTCTAGTGATTTATGCTTTACTTATTGTAAAGCCTTTTGAATTTATCAGGAAACTTAATAAAAAGAGTATTCAAGAATTCTTTCGTACACAAATAACACAAAATAAAGAACCAAGTATTAATATTACTTTTGCAGTAATGCTTGGATTATTTATGGGAGTTGCACCTGTTTGGGGATACCAAATGCTTATAGCTTTTGGATTAGCACATTTCCTAAAATTGAATAAAGTAATAGTTTTAGTTACATCGAATATTAGTATTCCTCCAATGATACCAATAATAATTTTTAGTAGTTTTAAAATAGGTGGATTATTTATCGAGTCGAATAAACTCAACGTAATATACGACAAGGGTTTAAGCCTTGAATTTATTAAGAATAATATAGTTCAGTATTTTGTTGGAAGTTTAGTATTTGGAATAGCACTAGCTTTTGTATTCGGTATTATAACATATATTTTACTTTTGATATTCAGAAAACCTGCTTATCAAGAAACAAATTAATGCTTCGACAAGCTCAGCATGACAAGATGTTGGGATTAATAATGTCATGCTGAGCTTGTCGAAGCATGGTTATTTCTAAGACTATTTAAACAACATTCAAAATAAACAATGCATTGGGAATAGCCCAAAAATTATAAAATTATGTCAAGTATTTTTAATGGCTTGTACGAAATATTTCAAAAGTTTAGAATATCCTTAATTTTTCTAATACTCTTTATCTTTGGTTTATCGATTTATTTTGCAACAAAAATTAAATTCGAAGAAGATATAACTGGGATGTTACCTTCTGACAAGAATATCCAGAAAATAAGCTTGGTTTCGCAAAATATCAACTTTATGGATAAGTTGATTATTAACATCTCTTTAAGTGACACAAACCAATCCGCTAATCCACAAAAACTGATTGAATTTGCCGATCAATTAAATCAGAAACTCTTAAATTTTAAACCCGAATTTATTAGAGATATTAATTATAAGGTTTCCGATAGAATAATATACGATGTATATGATATCTTCTTTGAAAATCTTCCTGTATTTCTCGAAGATAAAGATTATGTGAAAATTGATAGTTTGATTCAGCAATCGTCTATTGATAATTCTGTTAAGAATAATTTTAAAACTCTGATTTCTCCTGCCAGCATGGTGATGAAACAGTTTATTATGAAAGATCCTCTTCACTTCACTCCTATTATTCTGAATAAACTGAATACTTTCCAAATTGGAGATAATTACGAAATCTATAATAGTCGGATTTTCACTAAGGATAAGAAAAACCTAAATATATTTATTACGTCAGCCTTTTCATCAGGAGAAACTCAAAGTAACGGTAAATTAATTGCATCTCTTAATCAAACAATTGATAGTCTTGAATTACAATTTAACAATGAAATAAACGCGCAATATTATGGTGCTGCAGCTGTTGCAGTTGGAAATGCGACACGTATTAAAAAAGATATAAAACTCACTGTTTCTATTGCGCTTATTGTATTGTTGATATTTATGAGCTTGTTTTTCCGTAAGAAAAGTATATTTCTTATTCTGTTTTTACCAGCTATTTTTGGAGGTAGTTTATCATTAGCAATACTATATTTAATAAAAGGTAATATATCGGCTATATCGCTTGGAATAGGCTCCGTGTTATTAGGTATTACAGTTGACTATTCTTTACATCTATTTACGCATCACAGAAGTGTTGGAGATGTAAAAAAAGTACTAAAAGATATCGCTACACCTGTATTAATGAGTACTCTTACTACAGCATCAGCGTTTTTATGTTTACTGTTTGTTAGCTCAAAAGCACTCCAGGATTTAGGTTTATTTGCAGCGATAAGTGTTAGTGTTGCTGCCCTTTTCTCTTTAATTGTTTTACCGCATTTCTTGCGTAAAAAAGATTTCGAAAAGAATATCCAAAATAAGCGAAAATCAATATTAGAAAAAATTACTTCGTATCCGTACGAAAAAAATAAATATTTAATACTTGGAATTATAGCATTTACAATTGTTTCGATATTCTTTTCACAAAAGCCATCCTTTGAAGGCGATATGGACAAAATGAGTTACATGTCTAAAGAATTAAAAGAAGCTGAAAATAACTTAAATAAGATTGCCAATGTAACTCTCAAATCGGTTTATTTAATAAGTACAGGAGATAATTTACAAAAAGCTTTAAAAAATAATGAGAAAGCTATACCAGAACTTAATAGATTAAAGCAAAGCGGAATTATTAATCAATATACTTCCATTAGTAAAATACTAATTTCTGATTCACTTCAAAAGGAAAGAATCAAACTGTGGAATGCTTTCTGGACACCAGAGAAAATAGATCAGTTAAAAATGAATCTAGCTATTTCTGGAGCAAAATATAAGTTTACACCAGATGCCTTTAAATCGTTTTATCAACTTATTGAAAAAGAGATCAAACCAATTAAAACAGAACAATTAGGCGAATTAAGAGAACTGTTTTTAAATGAATATATTACCGAGCATGATGATATAACTACAGTTGTAAGTTTGCTAAAAGCTGATGAACTAAACAAACCAATTATTTACGAGGCATTTTCTGAAGAAGATAACTTAGTAGTATTCGATAAAAAATACATGACCGATAATTTGGTTCGTGTATTAAAAAATGATTTTAACCTACTGGTAAAGTTATCACTGGTAATTGTTTTTTTGATACTTCTGTTATCATTTGGAAGAATAGAAATAGCACTTCTTACTTTCATTCCAATGTCTATTTCATGGATATGGACCTTAGGAATAATGGGTATATTCGGAATTAAATTTACTATTTTCAATATTATTATCTCCACTTTTATTTTTGGATTAGGAATAGACTATTCTATTTTTATTATGCGCGGAATGCAACAAGAGTATAAGTATGGTATTAAAAATCTAAACTCATATAAAACGTCTATATTACTCTCAGCAATAACTACTATAACTGGAATTGGAGTATTAATTTTTGCCAAGCATCCAGCTTTAAAATCCATGGCATTGCTTTCAATAATTGGAATACTTTCTGTAATAATAATTTCGTATACTCTTGAACCTGCTTTATTTAAGTTGTTTATTTTAAATCGCAAGAAAAAAGGGAAAATTGCATTTTCTTTTCAGGAGCTTATAAATTCAATTATTGCCTGGAGTATTTTTGTTGCGGGCTCAATTTATATTACTATACTGGGATTCATACTATTTAAAGCACTTCAAATCAAAAATAAAAAAGTAAAGCGCTTCCTTAATTATTCGATGACTTATTCAACTATTGCTTTATACTATGGAATGTTTAATCTTCGTAAAAAGATTATAAATCCAAATAAAGAAAAATTCAAGAAACCCAGTATAATTATTTGCAATCATCAATCGCATATTGATTTGATTTACAATATGTCAATGAGTTCAAAAATCATTATTTTAACAAATGATTGGGTTCAAAAAAGTAAGGTTTACGGCCAACTGGTTCAGTTCGCCGATTTTTATCCAGTAACTAATGGTTACGAAGCATTGCTCCCTAAACTCCAGGAAAAAGTTAATGACGGCTTTTCAATTTTAGTTTACCCGGAAGGAACTCGAAGTACAAATTATAAAATGAAACGATTTCATAAAGGAGCATTTTATTTAGCTGAAAAGCTTAATCTTGATATTTTACCGATAGTTATGCATGGTGCAGGTTATTGTATGACAAAAGGCGATGATTTATTAGTTAAAAATGGTACAATTACGGTTAAATATTTAGATCGAATAACACCGGAAAACAAAGAATTTGGAGATAATTATTCTGAAAGAGCAAAGAAAATTGGTCAATATTTCAGAGGCGTGTACAATCAAATGCGATTGGAACTCGAAGACGCAAAATACTATCGAAATCAATTAATTAAAAACTATTTGTACAAAGGACCTGTATTGGAATGGTATCTTAAAGTTAAACTAAAACTTGAAAACAATTACGAATTATTTAATTCATTAATCCCACGTAAAGGGAAAATTTATGATATTGGTTGTGGATATGGTTATTTATCGTACATGCTCCATTTCGTTTCAGATGAGAGAATTGTAACAGGAATGGATCATGATTCTGAAAAGATTGTAGTTGCGAATAACTGCCCCTCAAAAAACGAGAAGATAAATTTTGAATGTGCAGATATCACAAAATATAAATTTGAACCGGCTGATGTTTTCTTATTCAGCGATGTGCTACATTATATCCCTAAAAAAGATCAAGAAGATGTAATTTCAAATTGCATCAAAAATTTAAATGATAATGGAAAAATTATTATTCGCGATGCTAATACAAAATTGAACGATAGGCATAAAGGGACTCGTTTCACTGAGCTTTTCTCAACTAAAGTGTTTGGATTTAATAAAACAATAAGTGAATCAAAAGAACTTTATTTTGTATCTTCCGATGATGTTTTTGAAATATTTAAAAAACACAATATGGAAGTTGAAATTGTAGATCAAACCAAGCGAACTTCTAATGTTGTTTATATAATTAAAAAGAAAAAAGGAATTAAATTATAACACACTTCGATTAACTCAGTGTGACAATTCAAAATTATTGTCATCTTGAGCCCGTCGAAAGATAGATAATAATTTTATATTAATTATGCCAAAATACGATGTTGTTATTATAGGTAGTGGACTTGGAGGCTTACTTTGCGGTAATATACTTAGCAAAGAAGGCATGAATGTTTGTATTCTTGAAAAGCAACATCAGTTTGGTGGTAACTTACAGACTTTTACACGTGATGGAAAAATCTTTGATACAGGAATACATTATGTAGGAGGATTATCTGAGGGACAAAACACGCATCAATACTTTAAATATTTTGGCATTGTTGATAAACTAAATCTGAAAAGATTAGATAAAAACGGTTTCGATAAAATCAACTTTGAAGGTAAAACTTATTCTCATGCACAAGGATTTAATAATTTCATTGAAACTTTAGCGAACGATTTTCCGGCAGAGAGAAATGCTTTAAAAGAATATATTAAGAAGATTAGAGAAATTAGCAATCATTTTCCATTATATAATTTAAGACCAAATTTAGGATTAGATAATGAGCTGCAATTTTTTGAAACAAGCATAGGAGATCTTTTAAACTCAATCACTAAAAATAAAACATTGCAAAATGTTTTGGCTGGCAATAATATGCTTTATGCCGGAGTTCAAGATAAAACACCCGTTGGGATTCATGCGTTAATAACAAATTCTTTAATTCAAAGCGCCTATCAATTCGTTGATGGCAGTCAACAAATTGTTGATTTATTAATAGAAACTATTAAAAATAATGGTGGTACATTAATGAATAACAGCGAAGTACAAACACTGAATGTTCACAACGGGAAAATTGAATCGGCTATTCTAAGTAATGGAGAAGTAATTGAAGCTGATAATTTCATTTCAACTATTCATCCTGCGCTTACTATGGAAATGACAGATACAAAGATGTTACGGAAATCGTATCGTACAAGAATAAGTGAAATAGACGAAACCATTTCCGTATTTGTAGTTTATTTATCACTCAAACCAAATAGTTTTAAATACCAAAATTATAATTACTATCATTTTATTGATGAAAATGTTTGGAGTATTCCAAAGTATAATCCAGATAAGTTACTTCAAGATTATCTATTTCTAACATCTCCCACAAACAATTCGAGTGATTATGCCGAAACTGCAATAGCCATGAGACATATGCGCTACGATGAAGTTAAACAGTGGGAAAAATCAAATACTGGGAAACGTGATAATGATTATGAAGCTTTCAAAAAACAAAAAGCAGAAGAATTAATTAATCAAATAGAGATGCAATATCCAAATTTTAGGACGAGTATAAATAAATATTACACCTCTACGCCTCTTACCATTAAGGATTATACAGGAACAAAAAATGGTTCTATGTATGGAATTATGCACGATTGTAACAATCCCCTAAAAACAAAAATATCTCCAAAAACAAAAATTCCTAATTTATTATTAAGCGGACAAAATGTTAACATTCATGGCCTTTTAGGAGTTACTATTGGTTCAGTTCTAACATGTACTGAATTGCTTGGAATGGAATATTTACTCAAAAAAATAAACAATGCCTAAGCTTAAGAAAATATTTAAAGCTCTTTTAAGAATAATTATTATTCTGATTATCATAATTTTAATATTGATAGCTATTTTCAAAATCACGAGCAAAATAAATCCACCAATAATTGAGAATCCAGAAATAGAGAATATACAAATTACTCAGATTGATTCGAGTTTTTCATATATAAAAAACAACTGGTTAAAGAAAAATGAGTTTGGATTGTGGGAAATGTACATTGAAGGTGAAGCTTATGAGCGAGGAATAATTATTGGTAAATTGTCCAAAGATCTTATTTTTAAGCAAGAAAATGCTTTTGTAAATCAAATCAAAACAATGATTCCATCGGAATCGTATTTAAAATTTTTAAAAAGCTTTATCGGATTTTTTAATAGAAATATCGACAAACATATAATAGATGAATATCAGAAGGAAATTTATGGTATCTCTAAATCTGCATCAGAGAAATTTAACTATATAGCACCTAATTATCAACGAATATTGAACTATCATGCAGCACACGATATTGGTCATGCTTTACAAAATATGAACTTAGTTGCTTGCACGGCTTTTTCTGGTTGGGATTCCAGATCAACTGACAGTTCATTAATCGTAGGTAGAAACTTCGACTTTTATGTTGGAGATGAATTTGCCGAAGATAAAATCATTATGTTTTGTGATCCCTATAAAGGATATAAATTTATGATTGTTACCTGGGGCGGGATGATTGGTGCAACTTCCGGAATGAATGACCAAGGATTAACAGTTACTTTAAATGCTGCCAAATCGGACATTCCATTTGGTGCAGCAACTCCAATTTCAATAGTAGCACGTGAGATATTACAATATGCATCAACTATAGATGAAGCTTACAAAATTGCTAAAAAACGTAAAACCTTTGTATCAGAATCATTATTTATAGGATCAGCAAAAGACGGTAGAACGGCTACAATTGAAAAGTCTCCCGATAATCAAGCACTCTTAGAATCTGATAATGATTACATTATTTGTAGCAATCATTTTCAAAGCACGGAAATGGAAAAAGATGAATTTGTTAATGCCAAAATTGAGAATTATGCAACAACTTATCGTTTTGCGAGAGTTGAAGAGCTATTAGAACAAAACAAAAAGCTGGATTTAAATTCAGTTGCTAAAATATTACGTGATCAAAGAGGTTTACAAGATAAAGATATTGGAATGGGAAATGAAAAAGCAATAAATCAACTCATTGCTCATCATTCAATTATTTTTAAACCCGAAGAATTGAAAGTTTGGGTATCGACCGCACCATTTCAATTGGGTGAATATATATGTTATGATTTAAATAAAGTATTCATAAGAGATAAAAGCATTAATAAATCAAGAATTTATTATGAAAATGATTTAACAATTCCGGCCGATACCTTCTTATATTCGAACGATTACAAAAACTTTAATCTATTTAAAGAAATACGAACTCAGATTCAAACGTCTATTAAAACCGAAACAAGAATCGCTGATGAAGATTATCTTTTTAATGAAATTATTGAACTAAATCCTGAATTCTTTGAAACCTATGTTTATCTTGGCGATTATTTTAATCAATTCGATATAAACGACAAAGCTATTTTAGCCTACAAAAAGGCTTTAAGAAAAGAGATTCCAAATATTTATCAAAGAGAGAAAATATTAGAGCAGATTGAAAATTAACCCTAGCCTTAGGCTGGAGTTACAAAATACAAAACCTAAAGGGACTTTAGTCCCAATCATATTAAGGAAAAAAATAATTTAATTTTATTAAAAATAGAAAAATAGAATTCCTAAACACTTTTAGCTAAGATGCCCGATCAAATAAAAAATATCGAATATGACGTAGCCATTATCGGAGCAGGGATTAGTGGTTTAACTGCTGCTGCCATTGCTGGTAGATTTGGATTAAAATGTTGTATTCTGGAAAAAGAACCCAATGCTGGAGGATATTTAGCAGGTTTCAACAGAAAAGATTTTCATTTCGATTCAGCAATACATTGGTTAAATCAATGTAATAAAAATGAAATGGTCGGCAGAATTTTTAACCTTATTGGTTCGGATAGCCCTAAAATAAAAACTATGGAAAATATCCATCGTTTTAAGGGCGAAACCTATAATTATCTTTTAACAAACAATCCGGATAAACTTAAAGAAACCTTAATAAAAGATTTCCCCAACGAAAAAAATGGAATTAAAAAATTCTTTAAAGCTGCAAAAAAGATTGGAGCAGGATCTCTAAAGTATGCTAATCTTTTTAGAACCGATGAAAGCATGTCTGGCTTTGAAAAAATATTTTTCAAACTCAAACTATTTAAGTTTATTCTTCCACTTATTAAGTATGTATTTTATAGTGGTGAAAAAGGTGTTACTAAAGGACTTAATAAGTTTTTCAAAAATAAAAATCTTCATAAATTATATAGCTCTGAGAAAGATTTACTTTCTTGTTTATTCCCAATTGCATGGGCATATAACAATGGTTATCAATTTCCGGAAAAAGGCGGAGCAAGAGTATTTATACAATGGCTAAGTCATGTAAACAAGCAACTTAATAATGATTTAATTCTTAATGCTAAAGTTACAAAGCTCAACATCGTTAATGAATCGTGCGAAAATATTATTTTTAAACAGAATGGAAAAGAACATACAATTAAAAGCAAATATGTAATATCTACAAATGATGTAGAGACTTTATACACTAAAATGTTACCGGAAAGTACTATATCTCAAAAGTTTATAAAGAAACTTAATGATGCCGTTTTATATAGTTCTGCATTTACAGTTTCTATTGCTTTAGATTGCCCCGCTGAAGATTTAGGTTTTAATCAAGAGTTAATAAGTATTACCAAAGAAGGTATTAAACGGGATGATCATGATTGTGGTGATCCATTAATTAGTGATATCAGTGTAATAGCTCCATCAGCGAGAGATAAATCCCTCACTCCTGAAGGAAAAGGTATGTTATCTTTTTTAATTCCTGCCTATATTGATTATAAAGATTATTGGCAAACGGAAAAAGATGAAGCAGGAAATTTTATTCGAGGAGAAAAGTATAAAAAACTAAAAACCGAAGTTGCTGAAATTTTAATTAAGAGAGTAGAAAAAGAATTATCTGTCAATATAAAAAAACATATCCTGTTTTATGATGTTTCAACTCCAATAACTTATTTTCGATATACAGGTAATAAGAACGGAACCATGATGGGCGCTCGACCTGGTAAAAAAAATATGCAAGCAGGAATAGCGCATCATCAAACACCGATTAAAAATCTTATATTAAGTGGTCATTGGTCAGACTTAGGTGGAGGTGTTCCGATCTCAGTAAAAGCAGCCATTAATGCGGTTCTTTTGGTTCTTAAAAAAGATAAAAAAAAATCCTTTAAATTGCTATCAAATTATATAGATGGTAAAATCGATGTTAATAAATTAAATAAATCTTCCCTTGTAAAAGATTATGACAATTCGTGGAAAAACTTATCATAATTATTGAAATATTAAAGCTTTAATTTAGGGTTTGAATATTAAAAAATATCTTACTTTTGCCAACCACAAAATCATACTAATATGAAAATTTCTAAATTAATTCAAAGATTAATTATTATTCTAGTAATACAGTCGTGCACTGGCGGTGCTAACTTAACTAAACTTTCTGAGGATGGTGAAGCAGCATATCAAGTTGGAGATTATGAATTAGCTCTTTCTTCCTGGGAACAAATTATCGACAGCAAAGGTAAAAAAGCAAAAGCTCATGTTTATGTTGGTGCAGGGAAATCTGCTTTGGCTCTGAAACAAGACGATAATGCCAGATACTATCTTGAAATAGCCAAAGAGAGTGGATATTCATCTCCAGAAATGTACGAATCTTTAGCCAGGGTCTACAAAAACATTGATAATTTATCGAAAGAAATTACTGCACTCGAAACCTATCGGGAAAAATATCCAGAGGGCGATAAAATAAGCACTATCACATCCCGCTTGTTTGAAACATATGTAGAAAGCGAAAACTGGGATTTGGGTAATGATTTATGGCCGGAAATTGAAATTCAAGCTCAAACAAATCCTAAAATACTTGCCAATTATCTTACTATAAATAAGAACCTTGGTAAAAATATAGAATGCGATAAACTTGCAAAACAAATTACCAAGCTGGATGCTAATAACATTACTGTTTTAGAATATTATGCCGAAAAATATTTTTGGAAAGCAGAGAATCTATACGTATCAGAGATGAAAGCTTATAAAAACAAAAAAACAAACAGCCAATATAAAAAACTACTTAAAGCATTAGAAGAAGTATGGCCTAATTTTCAAAAATCCCGAGATTACTTCTTAAAGTTATATAAAATAGATCCTAAACCGGAATATGCTAAATATTTAGGAAATATTTACACTCGTTATGAGGATAAAGAAAAAGCCGCCTATTATAATAAAAAGGCAAAGTAATCTTCAGTTTCTTTAAACTTTTAATTTTAAGATGTTCAATTTAGGTGCTTAGCAGATTTGCTAACAAGCTGATAAAAAGATTGCTAATTTCGAAACGTTTTATAATTAGCCGCTTAGCACCATTTAAACCCGACTCATTAATCAATAGGAATATTGGATTTTTGGATTAATGGATTATTAAAAAGTAAATAAACTGCAAATCTATAATCTAGTATTCAATGATTCCATCAATACTTCAATTCATCGCAGGGTATCATTTAAAAAGGCTGATCTCTTACACACCAATAAAAATAGTATTCAAATTCTTCCTGCTTTTAAATTTAAGATGTTAAATTTGGGAATTGTAAAATTTATTGATGATGAAAAAATTTCCGGAAGATATTGACATTCGTTCAAAAGAAGAAATTAATACATATCAAGAACAAAAATTGAGCGAATTATTACAGTATGTAAATAAAAACTCAAAATTTTATTCTGATCTTTTTAAAGAGAATAATATCAATATTAGCGATATTAAAACCATTGATAATCTGCAAAAAATTCCTTTTACAACAAAGGATGACTTATACGAACAAAATGATGATTTTATTTGTGTTGATCGCAGAAAAATTGTGGATTATATCACCACTTCCGGAACTCAAGGCGATCCTGTAACTTTCGCTATGACCGATGCCGATTTAGAACGATTGGCTTATAATGAATATATATCATTTAAATGTTCAGATGGAAATCCTGATGATATTTACCAATTAATGGTAACGCTTGATCGTCGATTCATGGCTGGGTTAGCCTATTTCTTAGGCATTAAAAAAATGGGTGCCGGAATGGTACGTGTAGGAAATGGTATGATAGAATTACAATGGGATACTATTCGAAGAATTCAACCAAATGCACTAATTGCTGTTCCATCGTTCATTTTAAAACTAATTGAATATGCCGAAGCAAACGGAATAGATTACAAAAACTCCAGTATTAAAAAAGCTATTTGTATAGGAGAATCATTGCGCAACTCTGATTTTACTCTTAATACGCTCGGACAACGCATAAAAGATAAATGGGATATTAAATTATATTCAACATATGCATCAACAGAAATGGGCGCTGCTTTTGCCGATTGTGCTCACGAAAATGGCGGTCATCATCGACCCGAATTGTTAATTGTAGAATTTGTTGATGAATGTAATAATCCCGTAGCAGCAGGTGAAGCTGGAGAGTTAGTTATTACAACACTTGGTGTTGAAGGAATGCCATTAATTCGTTTTAAAACTGGCGATGTGTTACAACATTTTACAGAGCCTTGTGCTTGTGGAAGAAATTCAATGCGTTTAGGTCCTGTAATTGGTCGAAAAAACGAAATGATTAAATATAAAGGTACAACCTTATATCCTCCTTCATTGTACGATATTTTAAACGATATGGAGTATGTAGAGAATTATATTATTGAGGTATCAACAAACCAAATTGGAACAGACGATATTTTAATTCGAATTGCTACAAACGGACATACACCTGAAAATTTCGAGAAATATATTAAAGATCATTTTAGAGCCAAATTAAGAGTTGCTCCTACTATTCAGTTCGAATCAAAAGAATCTATCAATAAAGTAAAATTCCCGGAACTAAAGCGGAAACCCGTTGTGTTTATTGATAAAAGGAAGAAATAAGATTAATAATATTTTTTAAAACTTATAGCCTATTGATATAGTTATTGGGTAAAATTCATTCTGAAACTCTACATTTTTTTCTTCTTTTAAATAATCAATATAATCATAGACCTCGTCCTTTCTAATTGGTATTAATCAGCCTACAGTCCAATAGCTTCTCCTTTTTGACGATTTAAAATCAAGCCCAAACCCCACCGTTCCGCCATTGAATTTTTTATTATAATCAGGTTTGTCATAAATATTAATTCCAGCATTATATCCATACATGGCTTGTAAATATGGATTAATATTTAATCTAGAAGGAATATTTAGTTTAATACCAACATTATACCCGAAATCCATAAAAGCCCATCCCAATCCCCCAAAAATTCCGACATCTTCAAAAATGTTAAATGTTAATTTAAAACCAACTAATCCTCCATAATCCAGGCCTAAACCAATCGCCTTTGTTACAATCTCCTTTTTCTCAATTTCGACTATAGTATCAATTTCGGCGTTAGATTGACCATAAGTATAATATTTAATCGAGCTTATTTCTGAAATAGGTAAATGTGTTTCTATTAATTTATTTTTTATAAAAGTTTTAAAATAAATAAATGTACTATCCTCTTTTTGTATTTTACATTCAATTATATCACCATTTGTTCTAGTTAATACATCCTGTGAATAACAACTAAAACTAATAATTATCAATAATACCAAAACAATAATTTTTCTCATAATTAGTTTTTTTTTGAAAATCTAATTTACTATAAATTATTGGAATTTGTTATGGAATAGTTACGAAATTGTAAACACTTGTAATGAATAAAAAATAATTGTTTTGCCAGTCAAGTATAAGAAATTGCTTAAAGAGTGTCATATTTTTGGTAATGAGATAAATAAGAATGAAATTAAAATCTAATTCAGTATTCAATTATATGTTGAATGTATTTTTCAGTTCGAAACAAAAGAATATATTAATAAAAAGGAATTTCCAGAATTAAAACGTAAACCGGTTGTGTTTATTGATAAGCGTAAAAAGTAGGTTAGCTTTTGACTGTTAACATTTAGATTTAAGAAATAAACTATTTATAAAGAACAAGCTTTTATCGCCTGTTCTTTTCTTTTTATATTTTAATTATATTTGTTATAACAACAAATTACCTTGAATTAAAACCGATTGGTTCAAAAATCTGTAAAATTAAAACGCATTGTAACAATGTATATAAAAACAGACGATATATCAGTAAATTCATGGGTTGTAGCCCACATTAAGTTTGGTGTAATTAGACAGGATAGTAGCCCGCAATCGGCAACTATTCATAGCGCAAACGTTATGAGTAAGGCTATTTCAGTCTATGGAATTTAGTTACAATTTTTATTATCTTTGTAAAAAAAAGTAGAAAATGGACTTACAGACTAGAAAAATACATTTCATTCAAGAAATTTTAAGAGTAAAGAATGAAAATATTATCGAGAAACTTGAAAAGATACTACATCAGGAAAGGAAAAAAGTAATTGATAAAGAATTAAGTCCAATGACAATTGAAGAATTTAATTCTTTTATAGATAGTGCTGAAAGTGATTCAAAAGATGATAGATTGTATAATGCTGGAGAAATCATAAAGGATATTGATACATGGAAATAAAAGTCTTTTGGACAGAGACAGCATTAAAAAACCTTGAAGAAGTCTTTGAATATTACAAGTTTAAAGCTTCCTTACGAGTAGCGAGAAAACTGGTTAAAGGTCTAGTTAAATCAACAATTCAAATTCAAAACTCTCCTAATATAGGTAAGAAAGAAGAACTACTAATTGATAGAAAATTTGTATATCGCTTTTTGATTGTTGGAAACTACAAGATAATTTATTGGACTGAAGATAATTATATTAAAATTGCTACTGTCTTTGATTGCAGACAAAATCCTAAAAAAATAAGAAAAGTATAGTTGACTAACACATAACAATCTAAAATGAATTCAAGTACTTCTTAAACACAAGTGTAGCATTATGCCCGCCAAACGCAAAAGAATTGCTTAAAACAATATCTAAATTTTGTTTACGTAGCTTGTTAGGAACATAATCTAAATCTAAATCAGGATCTGCTTCATCAAGACTTATAGTTGGAGGTATAACAGAATCTTTTATTGCAAGAACACTAATAATACTTTCAATTGCACCTGCTGCTCCAATGGTATGTCCTGTCATTGATTTTGTAGACGAAACAGGGATTTTATAAGCCCGTTCTCCAAAAACTTTTTTAATGGCTTTTGTTTCGTATAGATCATTAAGCATGGTTGATGTACCATGTGCATTTATGTAGCTAACATCATTTATTGTAATTCCGGCATTTTTTAAAGCTTGCTCCATTGTATCAGCCATTCCCGCACCATCGGGTTTTGGAGCCATGATATTGTATGATTCATTGGTAAAAGCGTAATCTACTAATTCGGCGTAAATCTTTGCTCCGCGAGCCTTTGCTGATTCTTCAGATTCAATTATCATAATACCTGCACCTTCGCCTATAACAAAACCATCACGGTTTTTTGAGAATGGGCAACTTGCCTTTTCTGGATTTTCATTATTTGTTGCAAGAGCATAAATTTCATTAAACCCGTCTATTTCTTCTTTATTAATAATTGAATCGGCGCCACCGACAATCATCATATCTGTTCGTCCAGCTTTTATAGCATCATAACCTAAGGCAATGGCAAAAGCGGATGATGAACAAGCCGATGATGTAGTAAAATTAGGACCTTCAATATTATATCGCATCCCTATCCAAGCCGACATGGCATTGTTCATGCGTTTTAAAATTAGATTTTTAGATGTTGTTCCTTCTTCAGTACTTGAATCACCGGTATTAACAACACCTAAAATAACACCAACACGCTTTTTATCTAACTGATCAAAATCAATATTATGTTTCTCAATGGCCTCAACGGCGCAAACATATGACATTTGCGTTACACGAGTCATTTGTTTTGAAATCCTTTTTTTGATTATTTCTGACGATTTATCAGAAAATTCAGGTGAAAGTTCAGCAGCAATTTGTGTTTGATTTTCTGAAGCATCAAATAAAGAAATTTTCTTTACGCCACTTTTCCCTTCTTGAATATTCTTCCAGGTTTCCTCCCAATCAAGTCCCAATGCAGTAAGCATATTAAACCCTGTAACTACTACTTTCTTCCCCATTTATATTTAAATCATTAACAATTCAGATGAAATAGACCTCAAAATTAACAAAATTAATTACAAATCGAATATTAAGATCAAACGTTCGAAATAATTTTACAACATAATCCCACAAAGCTCTTCAAGGCCCTTTTTAAGATTAAACAAATTCATATGATACTTTTCTGAATATTCTATTAAATATTTATTTGCTGTTTCATTAATCTTGTTTAATATTTTATTCGCATCTTCTTGTGTGATAGTTTTTAAATCTGTATCCAAATCATAAAATAAATTACTTGCATTGTTACCAGAATCACTATTACTTTTCTTCAGTTCAATTAATAATGGTTCATATTTCATTTTATCAGAATCCTTTTTAGAATAATTCATAATAGCATTATACATAGTATTATGTCCAACATGATCCATCATTTCAAATAATCCAAAATCAGGAACAAGCTGTTTTGCAATATCATCAAATTGTTTAAAACCTAAACCCAACTCTTTCATTATATCAAAAGCAACTATTTGTATTTGTAGCAATATACGATTTAGAATAAACGCGCTATCTTCATTTTGTTCCAAATAAAATCTCTTAATATCATCTAAAAATAATTTAGCTTTCTCAAGCGAAATATCATCAGTAAATTCTGATGAAATTAATTCCACGACATTTTTAAAAGCGATAGGATAAAAGAAATGCAAACCAAGTACTCGATTTTTTCGCTGAACATTTTCAGATAATTCTGAAGGTAAAATTGAAGATGAGTTTGATGCTAAAATACATGACGTTTTAACAATTTTGTCCAGTTGATGAAAGATTTCTGATTTAACATCAGGTTCTTCAATAATAGATTCAATAATAATATCACATTGAGCAAAATCTGATAAATTATTTGTGATTCTATATTTAAATCTAAGATCAAACACCTCTTGACTAATGATACCGTGCTTTAGTTGCCTTTTGATTTTTTTATGGTATGTCTTACCAAGAGTCTCTTTATGATCAGGATTTCGGGTAAACCATATTAACTCGTATCTAAAATCAGATAAATAATTAAAAATATCTGATCCCATTTTACCACTTCCTATTATACCAACAACTTTAATTTCGTTCATTTCGTCGAATTTTGGTATATAAATTTAATAGTTTTAAAATCGAGTAGGTAGAGGGATTACTCCCTCGTCCCCTCACACCACCACGCATGCTCTCGCACGTGGCGGTTTCAGTTAATAGTTTAACTTTTCGTAATTTAATGACAAATTAAACAA
>JAQIBH010000155.1 GCA_027859205.1 Bacteroidales bacterium
GATAGAATTGAAACTGAGTTATTTCCTGATCCTCCGTTATTGTTAAGTAAAGGGAATTATATAGCCGATGGAGTTTCAAGTGATTTGGATGAATTTCGAAAGTTAGCGTATTCTGGTAAAGATTATCTTTTACAAATTCAGCAACGTGAAATTGAGAGAACAGGAATTACATCATTAAAAATTAGTTTTAATAATGTTTTTGGATATTATATTGAAGTAAGAAACACGCATAAAGATAAAGTTCCGCCAGAATGGATTCGAAAACAAACTTTGGTTAGTGCCGAAAGGTATATTACTGAAGAATTAAAAGAATACGAAGTTAAGATTCTTGGTGCTCAGGAGAAAGCATTCGATTTGGAGCAAAAAATATATTTTGATCTTGTTTCAAGTCTGGAAGATTATATTCCAGCGATACAATTAAATGCTGCATTAATAGCAAAATTGGATTGTTTATTGTCTTTTGCAAAAGTCTCAGAAGAAAATAAGTACATCAGACCTGAAATAAATGATTCAGATATAATTGATATAAAAGATGGTCGACATCCGGTAATTGAAAAAATGTTGCCCATTGACGAGCCGTATATTACAAACGATGTGTATCTGGATAATGATCAACAACAGATTATAGTGATAACAGGTCCAAATATGTCGGGTAAATCTGCATTACTTCGACAAACCGCATTAATAGTATTGTTGGCTCAAATAGGAAGTTTTGTTCCTGCTGCCGCTGCAAAAATAGGATTGGTTGATAAGATTTTCACAAGGGTAGGAGCTTCGGATAATATTTCTATGGGTGAATCAACATTTATGGTTGAAATGCATGAAGCTGCAAGTATTCTTAATAATTTATCGCCTCGAAGTTTAGTTTTGTTAGATGAAATTGGTCGTGGAACAAGCACCTACGATGGCATTTCAATTGCTTGGGCAATGGCTGAGTATATTCATGAACATCCTATTGCCAAAGCAAAAACGCTTTTTGCAACGCATTATCACGAGTTAAACGAAATGGAAAAATCCTTTAAGCGAATAAAAAATTATAATGTAACGATAAAGGAATTGGATAACAAAGTAATTTTTCTGAGGAAACTAAAACGTGGAGGTAGTGAGCATAGCTTTGGAATACATGTTGCACAAATGGCAGGAATGCCTAAAAGCGTTGTGAATAGGGCAAACGAGATATTAAAAGATCTTGAGAAATCGGAGCAGAAAGAATCACTTTCGAAACCAATAGGTGAAATTGCTCAACATCGTGAGGGCTTGCAAACTACTATTTTCCAGTTAGATGATCCGGTGTTAAAGCAAATTCGTGATGAGATTAATAATCTTGATATAAATAACTTAACTCCTGTTGAGGCATTGAATAAACTAAATGAGATTAAGAAGCACATTGGACTTAAATAAAAATCATTAAAAAAACTTCAATATTTTTCACTTTTATTTTTTTAAGAACGAAAAAATTAAATATATTTGCAACCGCTAATGCGAGAATAGCTCAGTTGGTAGAGCACGACCTTGCCAAGGTCGGGGTCGCGGATTCGAGTTCCGTTTCTCGCTCGAATGATCGAGTTCCGCCTGCCTGCCGGCAGGCAGGTTTCTCGCTCTTTTTTTAAATGTCGCCCGGATGGCGGAATTGGTAGACGCGCTGGACTTAAAATCCAGTGACCTTTGGGTTGTGCGGGTTCAAGTCCCGCTCCGGGTACAGCTTAAGCCTTGTAATCGATTGATTATGAGGCTTTTCTGTTTTTATGAGTAACAGAATAGTAACATAAAACAAAAAACCCGGTATAAAAACTGGGCAAAATGCAAAAGAAAAATTCTTCAAAAAAGATGCTTAACAGGAATCAATACGATCCGAAAATTCAATTTTACCAGTTATCGTCAGTTCCTTTTCCTTGTAGAAATTCAGTTAACTTAATTATTTTTTCGTTAAAATAATTTTCTAAGTCTGTTTTCATTTCTGGATAACTTAACTTTCCGTTCTTTTTGTAAATAACCCAATCCAATCCACCACCACTAAAGTATAACTTCGTTTTGTTTTGTGTGTCTAACATTTCAAAAGTAATAATTTCAAACTTTACTTTGCCATCCTTAAAATATAATTCAGTATAATATTGTCCAGAAAAATAATGCATAAACCCGAGACTCTTTAACTGTCCTATTTGTTGGGTATACGTTTCAAATTTTAAATACTCACCATCTGTTTGCCCTTTAATAACTTCTTCAGGGTTCTTATAGTTCTGATTGATGTATTTTACAGCATTATCGTATAGTTGTTTTGCTGTCATATTGGGTGCATCAATAACAACATAGGTGTTTTCATTGTTTTCAGAATCTCTTAATCCTTCAGGAGTAACAGTAAATTTTTGTCCATATCCAGTAAAACTAAGAATGATTAAAGCAAATAATAGTAGTTTTTTCATAGTAGTTTTTTTGGGGAGTTAATTATTAAAGTTAGTTCTTTGTTTTGAATATTCAAAGAATTATTATTCAGATCATTTATTTACAAGCAATATGAATTTACTCTAAATTCATTTCTAATAAAAAAGCCCTGCAATAAATAAACATATTACAGGGCAATGCAAAAGAAAAAATAACAATTATTATTAAACTAAATTAGCAATTTAGACACGGCTTTAAAATCCGGGTCAAGGTCTTTGAATACATCAACTATTTTAAGATATAATTTGCTTACAAGATCAGTATTCACAAATTGAATAGGAACTTCAATTTCTTTTAGAACTTCAGGCAAATTAGAAACCCAGTCCGATTTAGTAAGTTCGTACCATTGACCATTTATAAATATGTGCAACTTCAAATCATTCTCATATTTAACATTAGTAGTTTGTAAGAACATTTTTAGCCGTTCTGTAAATTCAGAAATAATTGAATTTTGACTAATTTTTGGAG
Organism: Bacteroidales bacterium; assembly: GCA_027859205.1. Taxonomy (GTDB): domain Bacteria; phylum Bacteroidota; class Bacteroidia; order Bacteroidales; family UBA12077; genus UBA12077. The sequence continues at coordinate 2,908 of JAQIBH010000155.1, forward strand.
CTTTCCACGTACGACCAGAGACTTTCAAAAAATCAGTAAGATTTTTAATTATGGTTTCACCTTCGTTTTTTTTACTGGCTAAACGTTTCAAAATGTCGCTTTTAATTTTATTTGCATTGATGATATTCCTAACACCTGCTTTGATTTTTTCAACTTTATTCATAATTATATAATTTATTTGTTAATACTTGCAAAACCTTTATTTATTAGAATGTCGACTTTCTCCAAATCCCAGGCGGTCAAGTTGCCATCTTCAGGAACACGAAAACCACTAGCTTTTAGTATAAGCACAAAAGCCTTTTCAAATTGTTCTTTATGCAGCCTTCTCCACGTTTCGCTGTCTGGACTTAATGCATCAACTATGGCCATGCAGGTATTAAGCGTCCTGTCTAATTCTGCAATGGCTCTGGATTGTTCTGGAGTTGCATAGTAAGTGTTTTCAGCTTCAATGCTTTTTAACAGTTGCTTACTATAAAATAAATTCCCTTTATTATCAATTTGCAAAAAATCAAATCCAAGTTTATCGGACACGCTCCACGCTTTACAATCTTCTATTTGATAGCTTTTTTGCAATTGTTCTATATCTGGCGGTAAGGTTTTTAATCCTGTTAACTCCAAAAGGTGTTCACGAACTGCATTTTCGTAAACATGATGAGGGTTTGTTAAAAAATCTTTTATCTCATCAATATTATTTAACTCTGGTGTGAACTCAATTTCATTAAACCAGTTTAAATATTCCTGAGCTTCAGACAAATTGTTTTTTAAATCCATATTTGCATAATCAATCTTTGATTGATCTTTGCGGATAACTGTTTTATTTTTCATCTTGTAATCTATTTTTTAAGGTTAATATTTCATTCATTGTTTGTTTGTTTGTATGCTGTTTTGCCATATGAATATTGACTTCGTTTTCTGAAAGTCCAACATCTAACAAAGCCTTTCTTTGTTTCAGTTTATCTCCAAACTCAATCAAAGTATCAAATCCAGTACGAAAATTAATTTCGAACTGCTCTTTTGAAATTGTAGTATTCAGATCATTCATATAATAGATGTCAATGTCTTTAAAATAAAGGTTTCTATTCTGCAATAGCTTATTAACTGTAAGCTTGTCGCCTGTTAAAACCGCTTTTAGCAGTTTTTTTCTGTTTCTAGTATTCATAACTATTTTAATTTATTAATTAGATTATCTGTAAGCGTTTCTAATTCGCTTTCACTCAAAGCATTGATATTTATATCATTACTTTGCATTGTTGGAATAACGTATTTCAATAAATCACGAAAAAATTGGAGCTTTTCCCGGGCTTCCAATAAATCATAATTTGTCTGGAGGTCTTCCAAATTACCAGATATGAATTGATTTATTAATTCTTTTATTTCTGTCGTGTTCTTATTTAGTGAGCCTTTTTTACGACCTCCAAATTTTTTTCCTGTTGTATTTGCCATAATTGAAACTATTTTAAACTATTTTAGATTGTTATTTTTCAAATCGCTTACTTTTGAACTCATTAAAAAATTTATTTACAGCATCATAAGAAAATTCATTATTTCTTAGTCCTGTAATTCTCTGCATTTGCTCGTATTGAGGGAGTGAAAAATTAATTAATCGTTCATCAATTAGGTATCTGCATAACTCACCGACATCGTCTTGCTTATGCTTATTTACTTCTATAAACTTTAGTAGTATCATATCTATATATTATTAGTTCATAAAATCAAATGGATTTTTCAACATTCTCTCAGCATATTTTTTTTTTGCTAATAAGTCGAGAGCTTTTATAGTCTCATCAATTTTAGATCTTCTTACACCAATACCAAAAACAAGATCATTTCTAAAACTATCAGGAGGCAACTTTTTGTTATTTATTACATAATCAATAATAAAATAGATCATGTCTCTTAACTGTGCTTTCCCTTCGAGAGTAGAGCAAAGCAACTTTTCATTTTCAATAATTTCTAAGTATTTCATCTAATTAATATTTAATTGTTAATAATTCATTACACATTACAGTATCTTACAGCAATAAAATAAAATGCTGTAATGCTGTAAAGTATTGATAAATAATATATTATATATAAACATTACAGTATTACAGTAAAATATGATATTATATAGTACAGTATATTTCTGGAAGTTTAGAAATTGTCCTGTAATTTGTGTAATGCTGTAAGGTGTTTTGATATTCAATAAGTTATAAAAATATTTAGTGTAAGGTTTCATAATGCTGTAAGTTAAAATGGCAAATCATTAATACATTCATTTATAGGTGTTTCACTCCAAATAATGTCGTATCCTCTGTATGCTTTCCCGTTCATCCAACGAACCGAAGACTCGAAACCAGCTCGCTTCATCTCTCTACCTATCCAAGCGGAGTTTATTTTTATATTTGGGTATATGTTTTGTAATTTTTCGAGTATGTCAGTTGCGGAAAGTGTTTTTACATCTTTTAAATTGTCGGTCGAAGGTTCTTGAATATGCTTTATGATTAAATTATATTCACTTGAATTGATTTGAAAACCTTTATTAATTTTTTCTTGAAGCTCAGTTTCTTTTGCTGTTAGCGTTCCCGAAGATTTGTTTTTCTTCCATTCGTTGTAAGCCTGAAACCACAGGGAATTTTTATCGATCTTTTTTATTCCAGTAAAAATATTGTTATAATCAAAATCAAATTTTTTGATGTTAAATATTAACCATCGGGTGTTTGAAGTATCAACAAGTATCTCAGTATTATTTGTTGATGCAAAAAACGAAGCTAAGCGGGGGCGTGTTTCTGCTTCGGCTGCGTATGGTTTGCGCTCGTTAATCGATGCTCTTGAAATAATACTTTTTATTTTATCAACTTCGCTTTTGCTAAGTGCTTCAAGTTCTTCTAATGAGTAGATAAATACCTGTGAAAGTAATATTTCACTATCCTTATCGTTTCTCATAGGTCTTTCGCTGTAATAATCAACTGGTAAAGGATTAGTCCATTTAATAAAATGGCTTTTGCCATCTAACTGCGGAGAAACGAAACAAAAAACATATCTATTAGGAATACCACTAAAAATTTGATTTATAGCTCGAATAAAATGCTTTTTAAGCATATTAGCGAACCATTCGGGATTATCGGATATTACATATTTTGAGAGTTCAGCAAAGTAATTTGTCTCATTATCAAAATTAAGATTTTCTAAGTTTTCGAAATATTCTTTAATAGGATGGTAACTATTAATAAGATCAGAATTTAATAACGACATTAAATCCTGTTTTGGTAACTTCATGTTACCAATGATTAAAGAAGTATAGATATTATCAAATGAAATATGTTTACCTTTCCGATCTTCAATTTTACCAGTAATTTCGTTTCGTCTCCAACCTTTTTTATTTATTTGGTGTGCAACTCTTTCAATTAAGGATTTATTATTAATACCAAATTCATCCTTATAAATTGCCTTTAGCTTTTCAACTTGCTTAAGGAAAATATCACGTGGTATTAGTTCCTGCTCTTCAAATTGGATTGCATCTTGAAGAGCGGGAGTTCTGCCTTCTCGAAGGCTTCCTATAATGTGGTTATCTATCATTGAATAATCTATATCTTGCATTTCTATTAATTTAAAAGGTGTTTTTATTTAAAAACCACATAATTAGTCGCTTCTCTTTCCGTTTTTTGCCTATCAAATCCCGGCTCTGATGTAAGCCAGTTTTCAATTTGTTCACGAATAAAAAATAAGTGTTTTGCTTTCTTGAAGTGTGGAATCTCTCCTAAAGATGTTTTTTTGTAGATCGTAGATTTTGATAGGCTTGTATAATTACAAAGCTCTTCGAGTGTTAGAATCTTTTTTAACCCTAAAATGTTTTCTTGTTGCAATGTCATGATTTATAAATTTTAGTTATAAATAATTATATGCAACAATATTACAACTATATGAAAATGAGAAAGTTCCGAAAGTTCTGAAATAGAACAAACGGAACTAAAATTTATAAAAAAAATATTTATTCAGCTTTTAATGATTGGAATAGTTCTACAAAATTTTGATAATTTTCTTTTTCATCGACTTCATACTTAGGTCTTTTAGTTGCATTTCTAATTGTAGTGTAAACATCTTCTTGTTTTTTTTCTGCAATTTTTAAACCAAATTCTTTATAAAAAGCTATAAGCTGTGGTGTTGGTTTGCCAAGTATAATAGCGTGTATTTCACCACCTTTTAGTACTGGGTCGCTTAGTACATAATATGCAGTTGCTAAGGTGTTTTCGTTTCCATTATAAATCCAAATACCATCTTTAGTATAGTAATTATCTTCTAATATCTTTTTAACTTTTTCCGGGTGTTCGGGATTTTTGAATAATGAATTGAAAGTTAGTTTAGAAGCAATGTTTCTTTTTAATTGAATCAACTTCTTTAAATCTTCTAACTCTTTAATGTTTGGTTTTATTTCATAGGATGGTAAATCTCGAGAGAGTTGTTTGTATTCTTTCCATTTTTTAAAATCTATATTTGTTAGATTTAAATTTTTTATTTGTTCTGAAACGTCTTTGGCACACCTATTAATATGATAACGACTAAGTTTTAAATTGTATTCTAATGATGGCTCTAACTGCCGAAAAAGTTGTTTTACAGATATAATAAACTGTATTTTATAATTTATCAATTCCATAACTAAAAATTTAAATTACTTGTTGCTGTATCTTTCAAACTATCTACATAGTTTAGATATTTTACTGTATGTCTTGTATTGCTGTGTCCCATAGCATCTGAAACAGTTTTTAAATTTGCACCGTTTTTAAGAAGATTTACAGCATAAGTATGGCGACCGCAATAAAATGATATATTCTTTTCAATTTCAGCCTTTTTAATCCAATTTTTAAGCACACGACTAATATTTACATCTGAGTAATTTAAGTTGAAAATTTCGCTCTCATTTTCATGTCTTTTGCCTAATAACTCAATTGCTGTATTTGATAATTGAATATTTACTTCGTTTCCTGTTTTTTGCCTGTAAGTTTTCAGTCTATTGTCGTTTATGTTCTTCCATTTCAATTCTCTTAATTCTGCAATTCCTAAGCCAGAAGAACAAGCAAATAAAAAGGCTCTCTTAATCTCATCATTTCCACAAGTAACCTTTTTTAATATCTTCAATTCATCAATAGTAAGTACTTGTTTTTTTAGTTTTGTACTATCATCTGAATTTTTGAATATAATATTCTCAATAGGATTTTCATGTAAAACATTATCTCGTATAGCCTCTCTAATGACTTTCTTAAACCTTGCATAATAATTTTGAGGTGTTTCTCCGTTTAATCCTGCATTTGTTTTAAGATAGTGAATAAAACCTTCGCATAATTTTTCGTCTAATTCATTAACTGGCAACGTTTCTTTACCAACGAATTTAATAAATTTTTCCATCGAATAACGAATCATTCTTATATCTCTTTTTTTATAGTTAGCAAGGTAGTGTTTGTAATATTGAAGGAAATCAATATTTTTTCGATGTTTGGGTACAAAAGAAGTTCCCTTGCTTATTAATTCAATTTCTCTTTGACTTCTAATTGTATTAGCAATCTCTTTCTTTTGTTTTCTTGCTTCCGTACTTTCATTTTTCATTATCTTATGCAAGAACTCATAAGATCGTTTGCCTTCATTATAGATGTCAAGGTATAGAGAAATTCCGTTTACAATTTTCTTCTCTCTCAATTTTACTGATGCCATAATATTTAATTTAATAACACTATAGTAACAAAAGTAACAAAAATATCGGAAAGTAAAAGAAAATATATTACTTTTATTTGGCTTTAAAGTACAGAAAATAAGTATTATAATATGATTATATTTTCCGTTGTTTTCTCATGTTAATACCCGCTCCGGGTACAGAAAAGTCCTTGTAACAGTGATGTTGCAAGGACTTTTTGTTTATACATTTAAAATGTATTTTTCAAGACTATTTTATTTAAAAATCATTTGATTCGGATTGCTTTTTCACTAAAATAGGTAGCCTATTTTAGCATAAGACAATAAATCCTAATACTGCTTTTTGATAAAAAATAGTTTAAATAAACTTATTTTTAAACTCTTACAAAAGATATTCCTTTTCCATCGTCAACAATTGTTACTTCTTTACAATTACTTGGATATGTAATTTTAAAATTTTCATTATGAAAGTCTAGATTATCTCGTATTTCATAAAACCCAGAACATTCTAATAATCCATCGGGCGAATATCGATCAACCTGAAGTTCATTCTTGTTTACTTTAAAATCAAACCACGAACCTGCACCTTCGCCACTTAGCCATTGTGCATTTTCAGGAATTTTTGGATGCTTTTCGGGTTGCTTAAGTGTAGAGTTCAGAATGATTTTATCAAGTTTACAATCTGGAGAAAAAGGTTTGTTTTTTAACAGTTTTGGCAATACCGATTTATTTCTAATTGAATTTATATTCGAAATAGGAGTAGGTGTAAGGGGAATTAAATACTTTAAAGAAAATATGAATTGCCAATGTGGTTTACCAGCCCGAATTATTGTGTTTACAAATCGTGAACAATTACTCCCTTTTTGAAGAAATGGTCCATAAGGAATTGATCCAGCATTTTGCATTTGCATTGCTTTTTTAAATGCTAATTTAAAATTTACAGGAACATAAGAAGAATGTATAGTACCTTCGCCATGACACGATGGATTGCTTTGCAACTCATTCAACAAATCTTTGTAGTTTTCTATTTTCTTACCATCCTCTGATATTTTAGCAATGGTATGAATTTTTAAGTCATCATCAGTTTCTGCACCTCTTACTCTTCCATGTCCAAAGGGAGCATGATATCGTCCAAAATCGAAATAGTGAAATTTATTTTTATCAACATCGACTAGAACAACCGCTGCATGACCTACCTTGTAGTAATTGTTCTTATTAATGCCCAAAAACAAAGTTATGGGATCATACCACGATCCGGGTTGCTTGCAATAAGTTTCTGGCCAGGCAAGAGCAATAGCAAATCCGGTATGTTTAATTTTATTTCTCATATTTCGGATTGATGAACAGTAGAATTTAAAAAATCGGAATATTTCATTTTAAATTTATTTTCAGAAGGCACAACTTGTGTAATGCTTACTGTTTTTAAACCACCTTCGCGTTGCATTAGTAAGTTTACTGTTTGGTCTAAAGTGTGATCTCCGGAATGAAAATTATGGATTTTTTCAGGACTTATTTCATCCATATTCTCTTTAAGAAATTTTTCAAACCAAATGTTTCTTATTTCTCTGTCGTTACTTTTGTAGAGAGTTACAGACGACCATATTTTTGGAACGTTTTTATCTAATTCAGAATAGTGTTTTTGAACGCCATCCCAAACAAATTCGTAAATACTTTCTAATTTATCTTTTTTTTGTTCAATATTTATGATTGTAAAAGGTTCAACATCCAATAAATCTTTTTCAGAAAAATAGTTTTGTACCTTTCCCGGGGAAGCTGTCATTTCTAATAAAACTTTTCCCCTGCTTTGTAAGTGAAATTCTTGTTTCTTGTGCAAAACAAAAGCTCCATTAAGCAAGCAGCATAATCTTCCGGTATTATTAGCCGCAATCCAGGATCCACCACCTTGTAAATCTTTGGGAAAACAAATTTCAGAATTATTAATTTTATAAACTGTAGGAGGAAGAGTTTCCCGATGCATTTTTTCATCACGGTTCGAAGTGAGAATAAAGCTATTCTTAGCAGATGGTGGTATATAAGTTACTGTGCACATGAGTTATTTCTATATCTAATGGTTGAATAAGCTACTCCAAAATGTTCGTTTGTTAAATCCTTTAATTCCAGAGCAATTAGGCCTGCTTTAATAAGAGCCTGATGATGAATACTATGTTCAATGCAGTATGCCAGCTCACGTGCAACAGAACTCTTTATAATATTTTCTTGTTCACCTGAACTTGTAAAGTCTCCTTCAACTTGTAAGGGTTCGTTTTCTTCGATCAAATAAATCCCCTTGATTATTTTATTTATTGCTTCCAAAGCTATCTTAGGATTCGTTTCCAGTTCCAGATTACGTTCCCGCTTGTCGTAGCATATTCTCCCTTCGAACGAGCCGGAAATTAGTAATAAATAAAATTCCAGAATATGCCTTATGTGTTGTCCTATAGATGCTCCGGAAAGAACATCTGGCTTTTTATTATAATTTTCTTTGCTTATAACAAGAAGCAAATCTCTTAATTGTTCTAAATTTTCTTGTGCAATTGTTTTCATAATGCATGCATTTGTTGATAGGTATTTCTTAAATAGTCGTAAATTTTTTAGAACCTGACAAAAGCAAATGACAAAAGAATACCTCAATGAGTATGCCCTGTAAAAGTTATAGTTCTTTACTGCTAATATGGAGTTCCGTGTAATCTTTGTTTCTTAAGAGCTTGTAAATACCATTCAAACTCATTTATAAAATGTTGTGTTGATGGCTCTGTAAATTCATTTTGCGGTACCAGGTTTTTATCAAACAGTTTTCCAATGAATGGAAAAGGTAACATGGATGAAATGGCAGGCATTCCTAGTTCGCCTAATATAACTCTCAGGTGCACTGCTGCACGAACTCCACCAAAATTCCCGGCAGAATAGGAAGCAATTGCCGATGGTTTAAAGTAATATTCTGTCTGAAAATGATCAAGCAGATTCTTTAAGGCTGGAGGAATGCTGTGGTTGTATTCTCCTGTCACAATTAAGAACCCATCTGAATCTTTAAATATATTTGCAAGTTTCTCCATTTTTTCAGGAGCACTGCCTGGTTTAAATTCTTTATACATTTTATCGAGAAAAGGAAGATTGTATTCCAATGGATCAGTAAAATGAGTTTTAATATTTCTTTCCAAAAGTTTTTTCTCAAGATATTGAGCAACTTTTATGCCCTGGCGATCGGTTCGTACCGAGCCATAAATAAGACTAATAGTTAAATTTTTAGTTTCCATGATTCTTGTATTCAATATTTTAGTTATTCCTGATCCTGTTTCGAAGGACATTTAATAGTTCCGTAGGAACAATAAACACAGCAATCACCTTGTAATGGTTTTAAAACTGTTTTACAGTTTTCGCATTCATAGAAAAATTGACAAGCATCTATTGGCATTTCTTCCGTTTTTTGATGTCCGCATTTTGGACAAGTGATGATTGATGTTGTAATGATTTTCATTTTGACATTAAAATGCTGATTTATATTAATTGAACATCAGTAATAATCTCTAATAATGCAGAACCATTGTATTCTAGGATCTGTTTAATTTTGTCTTTAAGTTCATCTTTTTTTGTAACTTTTAATCCCAAAGCACCACAACCATTAGCAAATTTCGCAAAATCAGGATTAACCAAATCTGTAGCAAAAACATCAAACCCGCCAGATCGTTGTTCCTTTGAAATTTTACCCAATTCTGAATTATTTAAAAGTATTAATTTAATGTTCATTCCATACTTAACTGATGTGGTTAGTTCGGCCATATATTGAGCAAATCCACCATCTCCGGCAACGGCAATAATAGGCCTTTTACCTTTCGTTGCTGCCCAGGCGCCCATTGCTGCAGGAAACGCAAAACCAATAGAACCTAAATATCCTGACATTAAAAAACTTTGCTGATTGCATTCAAAATATCTTCCCAGCGAATACGCATTATTTCCAACATCAACACAAATAACGGCATCAGCAGGAGCTAAATGTGAAAGATTATCAAATATGGAAATAGAATTTATACCCTTGTTATTATCGTCAAGTAATCGTTTTTTCTTTTCGGCTCTCCATAACTTCCATCGTATAGCAATATCATCGCGCTGGTCAATTTTTGTTATTTTATTAGTCATTGCTTCTTTAAACTGCGAGACAGTAACCGATATATCACCAAGTACAGGTGCATCAATTTTATGAAATTTACTCAAAGCCAAAGGATCAGAATCGACCTGAACGGTTGGTTTTTTAGGCGTAATCCCTGTATGATTACTAAATGAAGCTCCTAATACAATGAGTAAATCACTTTCGTTCATAAACCATGATGCAACGGGAGTGCCGCTTCTTCCTAAAACACCTGCAGCTAAAGGATGTTGATCAGAAATGAGCCCTTTACCTTTAAAAGTTGTAAGAACGGGGGCATTCAACATTTTTGCAAATTCAATGATGCTATCCATGTTAAATCTTGCACCATGACCAACAATAATTACTGGTCTTTTTGATTTTTGGATTAGCTGAATTGCTTTCTCAAAACTTTCAACAGGCGGAGCTATTTTCAATGAACTCATTCGATCTTCAGGAGTTTGCGCAATTTCATCACCTGCAGGAATTTCTTGAATTTCATCTGGAAAAGTTAGATGCGATACATCACGATTTAAAATAGCATGTTTAACCGCTAAGGTCATCAGTTCTGAATGTTGGCTGTCTTTTTGTACACGATGGTTAAATTCTGCTACCGTTTGAAAAGCTCTCACCAGATCAACTTCCTGAAAGTTCCCGGTTCCAACAACTTGTGTTGCTACTTGCCCGGTAAGAGCAAGAAGTGGCGCACGGTCAACTTTTGCATCCCAAAGCCCGGTAAACATATTTGTTGCTCCAGGACCAGCTATTGAGAAACAAGCAGCAGGCTTGCCAGTTAACTTTCCATAAGCACTAGCTGCAAATGATGCGGCACCTTCATGTCTAATCCCAATAAACTTTAAATTATTATTATTTTTTTGGCGTTTAAAAGCATCAGCTAAACCAAGATTTGAATGACCCACCATACCAAACACAGTATCAACACCCCAATTTATCATAGTTTCAACCATAATGTCAGATACATTTGTTTCATGTGGTTTTTCTTCTTCAATACCAACATAAATACCATCTTCTCTTTCTTCAACAGGATAAGGTTCAACGCCATCATCAAAACCGGGTGCTTTCCCCGTGCATGGATGATAATCCCAGCCATGCCACGGACATCGTAAAATGCCATTCTCGATACTTCCTTCACCTAAAGGCCCCCCCTGATGAGGACAATGATTATCGAGAGCGCATATTTTGCCTTCAAAATGTGAAAGGGCCACTTGTTTATTTCCTGCTATAGCAGTCATTACTCTTCCTTCTAACAAGTCATTTTTGTCGCTTAGAACTTTATACCATTTTAATTCTTTGTCCATATTTCTTTGGTTTTCATTAAGAAAGCACTTTAAATCAAGATTTATTGAAGCAACTTGCCTTATAATATTACAAATACCGCTCAGTTAGTATTTTTATTCCCGATTGAAAAAATGTTTTTACAAGTTCGTATTGAGATTTGGATGATTTTTCCTTAATAATGTCTGATAATCTCAAAACTCCACCTTTCCAACCTGTTCTTATCCATTCACCTGCATCAGGAGAAGGTAATTTATCAAAATCTTCAATGGAATTCTCCGACCAAAAACTTAAATAATAATAAGGCTCATTTACCATACTATCAGGAATAGCCCAACCTATTCCAAAAGATTTAGAAACTTCATTTTTAGCGTTGAATTCTAATGGAATATAAGAACCGGTATCAAAGTGATGTGGCCATATTCTTACCGAAGATGCATTGCTATAATCTGCAGCGATATTGGTTATAATTATTTCGGAATTGTGGCGGTATAAAGTATTCTCACGAAAAGATTCCGTATCTGTTATAATAAAAGTTGATCCATTATCCAAATCATGAAGCGGTATTTCATAGTGTAATTCCTTAGTTAACTTAGAAACGTCTATTCCAAGTGTTTCAAGGCTCTGCTTTAGCTCTTCAAAAACCTGATTTTTTGTTTTTCCATTTAAAGAAATTGAATGCTTGCTTTTGTAATTTTCATCTAAAATATGCAGAATTAAATCTGGCAAATGCAATGCTATATGAAAACCATTAGAAAGTTTATTCCCAACCAGCATGTTTTTTTCCACAATGAATCGCATATTCGTATTGCTATCATCGGGTAACTGTGGTATAAGATATTTACCAACTAATGCAATGAATTGCCCTGCATGATGTTGCTGAGTTAAGGTATCCTTAATCTCAGAATTAAACATTAGTGTAAGTTGTTCCATGAAAATTTCTTTTAAAACCTAATTTAATATTGTCCTAGTGATTAATTTTTATCTCTCGTTTAACCGATATTCCTATTTCAAAAGGATTTTTGGGATCATTACTCCATTCGAACCAACCACCATCATAAACTGATACTTGTGGCCAACCCATAAGCCATGCATTAAACCATGCTTCGCTGCCACGCCATCCTGTTCCACAATAAAAAGCCAAATGCTTGTCGGGTGTTATTCCGTTTCCCCCCCATATTTCTGCTATCTCATGAAATTCACGGGTTGTATGATCAAAATTCCTATAATTCTCCATGTGATATGCATCTGAACCACAGTCGGCAAAAATAGCTCCGGGAATACGCCCTTTTGCTTCAATGTAATTATACCCACTTTCTTTGCCAATATATTCCGGCCAACTTCTAACACATACCAGCTCGGCATTTTTTGAGTTTAAAATTTCTTTTGCTTCAGGAGTATCAACTACTAATTCAGGATGAACGGGAATAATAGCACCAAAATCTTTGACAGGATTTTTGGGCTCATCGGTGAATGAGATTTCGAAACCGGCATCACTCCAAGATTGAAATCCTCCATTCAATATTCGAACATCTTTAACCCCGGCGTACATCATAATAAAAGCATTTCGTATTGCTCCAATATCACCTGCTGCGCTTCCAGGAAACTCATCCGTATTGTCGGGAAGTAGAAACTTTCCGTACAATACCACGGTGGTGTCTGATGTAATTCCATGTTTTTCGAGAGCTTTCTTTAATTCTTCCGGCGATCGCCTGTTCCATGTCTCAGGAGCTTCGAGTGCGAGAGTGTCAATGTCGATTGCTCTGGGAATATGTCCGCTTAAATAGGCATTTCGATTTCGATAATGAGAATGAACAACAATATATTTATTGTTACTATATGTCTCGGGATTCTTGCCTAAGATTAAATCGTTTACCCATTCTGCTGAAACTAAATGCTTATATCGTTCCAGTTTTTGCATTGGCAGATTTTCATTAACAGACCATTCGTCTATAAAATGATAATAAACAAATACTTTTTCGAATCCTGATTTAAAAAACCGTTGGGCAACTGTTTCAGTTTCTTGATTATCATAGCTATAAATAATAATCTCATGCTCAGGTAAAATTTGTTTTTTATGGACCATCTCAATCCAATCGATATAATTGGTCCATTTAAACGGTAAGCTTTTCGCATTTTGAATATGCCCACCCCTTAATTCGTTTTTTAATTGCCAACCATTATAGGCTCCAACAAGACGAGCATCAACAATCTTCACATTTGGATTATCAAGTTTTTCTAAAAGTTTTTCTGTAGAAATCTCCTTTAACGTATAATTCATTTGTTTTTATTTAATGGTATTTGTAAAAATCATTTATTAATCGTTAACAATTTCAACCCCTTTCCAAAATGCTACTCTTCCTTTTATTTGTTTTGCAGCTTCTTTGGGTTCCGGATAATACCAAGCTGCGTCCTTATTAATTTTATCACCAACATCTAAAGAATAGTAAAAAGCATTTCCTTTCCATGGACATACTGAATGCATCTCGCTATTGTTAAGGAATTCTTTTTTTACTGATTCAATAGGGAAATAACTATTCCCTTCTACATTTACTATATCATTACTTTCTGCAATGATTTTACCATTCCATATTGCTTTCATTTTATTAGATTTTATTCAAGTTATGAATTTAATTTTACAATGGTAGATTATCCAGTATTTCTCTAATCGACGAACGATTTTTATAATTAGGGTCAAATTGTCGCCATACAATTTTTCCTTCCTTATTTATAATATAAGTTGCAGGTATTGGCAAACGCTGGCTATCATCTGAATGCGTTTCTTTTAGTTTAGCATTTAACATAGTGTTGTAAACAAATATTTGTTTTGAATCGGGCAAAAAAGTTACATCGTAAGCATCAGAGATTTTATACTCTTCGTCATAAAGAAGTCTGAATTTTATACCTGATTTCTCTTCCATTTTTTCTAGATATTCTGGCTTTTCTGGAGATATAGCTATTACTGTGGCTCCCATTTCTGTAATCAAACTTAAGCTGTCTTGTATCTGACTTAAATGTTTGTTACAAACCGGGCACCAATGACCACGATAAAAAATAACCACTACCGGTCCTTTTTTTAATTCATCGGCTAGAACAAATGTTGAACTATCGGCATCCATAGCATTAAAAAGCGGAGCCTTGGAACCTACGGGTAATCCCTTTGCCGTATTTACATCTTTGTAAGATTGTGAAAATCCATTTGTCATAACTAAAATTGTTAAACTGATTAAAAAGATCCTTTTCATAACAATTTTTATTTTAAGAATTGTATCAATACCGTAACTAAAAGAATGCTTCCAATGACTCGATTCATATTTAAACTAAGAAATCGCCATTTTGAGAAAATCCTTTGGCTCAAATATGAGTAAAACCATAGTACTGTCATTTTGCCTATCCATATTCCCAATAGAAATAATAAAATATCAATCCGATTTTGGATTACTAAATGATTACTGCTAAGGAATGTTATAGCGATTATCCAATACACTAACACTTGTAAACTTATTAGGTTTAAAAATATCCCTTTTATAAACCCTTTGCTTTTTGTTTTAGATGTAAAGTTTTTGGAATCTTTTTTAAATAAAAATATGAATCCAACGAATGCTGGGAGTAAGAGAATCAAATAATGAATAAATTGATTTTCACTTGTAAATCGAACAATACTGTTACCCAACATAATTGCTGATAATCCAAATAATACTTCAATCCATGCAGCCCCGAAAGCAATATTCATTGCATGTCTTTTTCCTTTTTGGTATGCTGTATCAAGAACCGTTAAATTTACTAAACCAAATGGTAAAGCTCCAATAATGGCAGTAATAATTCCGATGAGTATGAGGGAGAATGGTTGCATGCTATTTTAAATTAAGGGATTACAATTTCGGCTAACCATTTATCGGAATTTGTAATTCTTCCTTGTAGTTCGACAGCGGAAATGGAAGGAAACCAAAAACTGTTGTTTTCGAAGCGAATAAAAATGCTGTTCAGTGACACTTCCCGATTTTTAATCTTAGTAAATACTTTAAAGGTGGAATTGTCTATTTGTTTAAGAATAAATGTTCTTTTTGAATAAGAAACAAATTGAAAGCGCCATTCGTTTTCTACTAAATTTTCCGAATCCAAAAGTTTTATGCCATAAGCATATTTTTGTTGAATAAATGTTAAAGGTTCAATATTCTTATGATCCGTATTTTTAAGCCAGTAAACGTTAATAGGATTTGATTTTATTAACTTACCATTCTCATCTAAATTAACTTCATAAATAATTTCGTTAGAATCACGGCTGCGTTCAATCTTAAACAAGAAACGATTGTTGTCAATATCGGATACCGGTATGTTGGTGCTCCCCAACAAAACCGATATAGGTGCTAGTAACCAAATAATGATGTAAGCAAATCGTTTCATATTCTATCAATTAGAATTTATTTAAGCTAAGTTATTCAGCTTAGTATTCTGCAATAACAGTAATCTCCACCGTTTTCGCAATATTACTTGAAGGCTTTCCTTTTACAAATTCAATTCCGTATTCGGCCAACGTTACATTGAATGTGCTTTGCACTGTGGTAACATTCCCTTTTACAGTTATTGCTCCTTTTTCTTTAATAGCTTTTGTTACTCCATGTAATGTAAGTTCTCCTTCCACTATAGCATTATAGTTTCCATCTTTCGACATATCGATTTCACTAAAATTTGTAATTGTTGCTTTTAGTTTAGATTTTGGAAATGTTTGTGTGTCTAAAAACTTATCGCTATTGAAATGTTTTTGCATTAGCGCTTTTTCAAATTCAAAACTTTGCATTGGAACAGAAAAAACAACATCTCCTGTTTCCTTATTTATAGTACTAACCGTTGCATAATTGTTTGCTTCGATATTTTCGGCTGGAGTTGTAGAAAAAAACTTGATGTGTGTTTTTGAACTAACCAACTTTCCTGTACTTTGACCAAAGCTTAATGCTGTTGTCAATAATACCAATGCGATTGTGATTAAATTTACTTTTTTCATTTCTTTTGATTTTAATTTATTGTTTATATTATTTATTAATCTTTCGTATTTTTTTATTGCTTGGTAACAATAGAGCTTTTCTCTAGAATAACATTTTCATACATTTCGAGATCCTCGTCATAAGAAGCTCCTGCACGAATAACACCTTTTATAGTAATGGTTTGTCCAATTTGTAAAACAGAAGCTAATTGACCTGATTCAGTTGTGAGTGTTGCACTTACACCAGCATTATCATTTTCATCTTTTAATAAAACAACTTTTTGGCCGTTGAAATCTTCAGATATTTTACTCACAACTCCTGTTATCTCAAGAATTTTAGATTCTCCATCGGCAGCTAAATATTTTTCGTTTGCTCCATCCTTATGGTTCAAATACTCATTTACTATTTCAGTACTTGTTAAGGAAAAATCTGCTTTGGTAGCTAGAACATTTCTGTGTGGCATGTTGAAAAGATAGAAAGCAACGCCTCCTGCTGTTGCTATACCAATAATAACCACTATTGTCAATATTTTAAAAATTCGTTTCTTTTTCATTTGTTTTATTTATATAGTCGAGAAATTTGACCAACCTGACAATAATTTGATTTTGTTTTTTGATTACAAAAAAAGACGAAGCACTTAGCTTCACCTTTTCTTTTGATGATTGCTTAGTTTGATGCTTTTGTTACTTCAGCTAAAGCCATTGCTAATTCCTGATCAGATTTAGCAACACTTATTTCACTTATCAGTGCTTTAGTATCTGCATTAAAAAAGTAAACCATTCCGGTATATTTAAATTCAGCAACAGCTTCATCTAAACCTAATTTTTTTAAATCTGCGGAACATTTTGCTTTGGTTTCATCGTTTGTTAAGTCATTGGCAACAAACTGTACTGCTCCATCTTTGTTGTTTTCCATAAGAGCAGCCATTGCACGCTCACCGTTTTTTTCGCAGGTTGGACACCAATCGGCTTTGTTTATTACTGCAATTACTTTAGCTCCCGATTGTGCCATAACCGATACTGAAATTAGCATAACAAGAGTAATACTTGTAAAAATTGTTTTCAGTGTTTTCATGATTCTTTGTTTTAGTTGATATTATTTCTTTTTGAATATATAGTCGAAGGATTTGAAATTCCTGACAGATCTTTAATTTTTTATTTACAGATACAAATTCAAGGTTTTAACTAATTTCTCTTTTTCAAGTAAACCGTTATGTTCATAAACCTTTTTGCCATTTTTATACATTACCAAATATGGAACACTGGCAACCTGAAGTTCTTTAATTAACCTCTTACTTGCATCTGTGTTTATTTTGATAACTTTAATAGAATTCTGATATTCTTTTTTTATCAGATCAATATTTGGCATCATTTTTCGGCAAGGTCCACACCACGGAGCATAGAAATCAATAAAAATTAATTCTTCCGATTTTATTAGAGCATAAAACTCATCAGCTCCCATCGCGTCCTTTGTATCGGGCCGGGCATTGGCATCGATAATAATTGGGAGATCTTTTAGTTCCCATTCCATAATTCCATGTTCAAGGTTGTAAACTTTCGAGTAGCCATTCTTTATTAATATTTCGGCTGCTTTACGGCTTCGATATCCGGTGTTGCAATAAATGTATATAGATTCAACTTTAGGGAGCAATAATAATTTTTGTTTAAAATCTATAGCATAATAATTTAGTTGACCCGATTTGGCAATATGTCCATTGGAGAACTCTGTTGATGTTCGCACATCAAGTAATGTTCCTTTATTTTTGTTAATTAGTTGTTTAAACTCTGAAGAATTAAGGTTTTTAACATTCAAAGTTTGGCCATAACCTAAATTAAATATTATTATGGCGATAAGTGTTAGAATATACCTGTTCATATAACAGATAGTCGGTAAAAACTAAAATCCTGACAAATCGGATAATATTTTTTAAATCTTTTGGAGTAACCAGCTTAGCGCTGCTTCACGAGTAGAAAAAACAGAGTGGTAATAATTAGGCAATTTGTTTTTCATTTCTAAAATTAATGAATAAGCAGTTTCTTTGGGTTTGTTTTGTATAAATGCAGCTTTAACCAATTGAAAAGGCTTGACATGTTCCTTTAACATGTCTATCATTATTTGAAATTCAGATCTTTTAATGTTGTATTGCGCTTTTGTAACGTCAGTAAGTATAAGTAATTGGCGGGGAAGAGAATCATTACCATATATTTCATTACCAAATTCCATTAAATCGTTTAGTTGAATAGAACCTTCATATATGACTTCTAAAATCTGTAATTTAGTATTGAACTTGTAGGTAATCACTATTTAAGCGAGTTTATATTTATTAAATATTTCATAAAAATTATTTGTTTTTTGTTGTATTAAAATTGATTTTCTAAATGAATAACGATTTCAAATTATAAAACTTAATCAATGAAAGCTTAAATCCCAGAATCAAAATATCATCAATTAGGTGAAAATATTTTGTCCAGTTATTTATCTTCCAGCTTTTTCGTTATGGATTTTTTTAAATCTTCAATATCAATATTTTTCTCAATGAATTTATGTTGATTTTCAATGCCTTTTTCAAGAATTCTACTTTGTTTTTCGTACAAAGTGCATGCGTCGCACATCATTTTATGTATTTTTAGTTGTAACCGTTCTGTAAATGATAGCTTGAGATGAAACTTTTTTTCAATTAACTCTGAAGCCTTAAGGCACGACAGAAATAATATGTTCATTATCTTTTTCATGTGTATCATAAATTTTGAAACCAGTTTGTTTCTACGCAATCTCTTAGTTGAACTTTTGCCCTGTGAACAATTTGCCAATAATTAGACGACGTGATATCTAATTCCTGACAAATTTCTTCACCATTTTTGCTCATTAGATATTTTAACTTAACGCATGTATTCCATTGTGGGGGTAATGCATCAAGACATTGTTTTAAAACAGCCTGAAATTCTTTATCATCAAGCAGATTTGTGTCATCTTCATGCCAGTCTTTTGGTTGTTTTTCTGGTTTCCATCCATCATTATTATTAAAAAACTTAGAAAATTTTTCAGGATTGGTACCTGATGGTTGATTTACTTTCTTTCTGTAGTGATCAATTATTTTATGATTTAGAATAGAAAACAACCAGGTTTTTGGAGAACTATCGCCTTTAAAGCTTGAGATTTTTTCAGCTGCAGCAAGAAAGGTTTCCTGTACCAAGTCTTTAGCAAATTCAATATCTGAAACCTTATGAAATGCCCAATTATAAAGATCATTTGTGTATGACTTCACCCACTCAGTCAGGTTAGGTTTAATTTTTATTTCCATTAAATCAGTTTAATTTAAATTATAATTTATCCTGCATTAAACAAACTTAATGTTTTTTTATGAAATAGACATATTGATTATAATTTCAACAATTGATAGTTACACTGCCTAGGACAACTATTTTTAATCCTTTATGCTGATTTATAGCTGATGTTTTAAAAAGCATGAACCATAATTTAATATTCTGGATAACTTAAATCGTTACTTTTTTTGATTTAAAAGATTATTCTTTCATTTTTAGTGTTAGTTGTATTCTCCGGCACTACAATCGCCACTTATAGAACCCATATTTTCTATGTTAAATCAAGATTCAGTTGTATCAAGACAAAGTGATCTTAGAATTACACACAAGTAATTAGGCTAGTTTAAGAGTATTTACTTAATAGTCAGATTTATTTTTATTTAAATATCTTTTTTAAAATAATATGGATTTTAAATATTTTAAAATGATCCTTATAATGGCTGAAGACCTGAAATTTAACTTGTTTCAATCTTAGTTCGACATTTGATGCAAAGGTTTTGACTTTTTTGATCAAGATCCTCAACATAAGTGCTGGATCGCATTACACAAACTGGATTTTGGCAGTGTATAAGCCCAAACATATGTCCTATTTCATGAATAATTACTTTTCTTAAACGTTCATTAAGAATTGTTTTACTTTGTTTAAGACCATAAAGTTCATTCCT